>JAFSBD010000094.1 GCA_017442025.1 Clostridia bacterium | reverse complement strand
GGTGAGGGCCGCCGCAAATACCGTTACGCCGGTATTATTACTGCCTGCCGAAAGGAAGAATCCGATGATGATAAACGAGATGGTATAGGGCAGAGAAACGCCGGTTACCAAGCCATCCAGACCATCGGTGAGATTAACCGAATTAACAAAGAAGAACAACATGGGGATCATCAGCAGGAAATAGAAATAATAAAGATGGATCCGAATGTTAAGATAAGGGATAAAGATAGTATCTGTAATAACATTGGCGGTATACAGTGCCCCAAGAAAGAGCGCCATAAAGAGCATTAAGGGCAGGGTTTTTTGCAAAACGGTAAGGCCCTGGTTGCGCTTTTTGACCACCTTAATATAGTCGTCGATAAACCCAACCAAGCCGCAAAGGATAACAAAAGCCAGGCAGATCAGCAGGCGAAAATCCCCCCGCATCATGTCCCCTGCTCCCAAAACCAGGCTGACCAAAACAGTAGGGATGATAAAGATCAGACCGCCAATGGTAGGGGTGCCTTGCTTGGTCTTTTTATGCCAGGCGGGGCCGATATCCAAAATGCTTTGGGCGCACTTTAACCGCCTTAGCCAAGGCAGGATCCAGGGTGCCAGCAGCAATGCCAGCAAAAAGCTCGCCGCAAGGGCGGTTAAGATCAGCCAGTAACTCATATCTTTTTCATCCTTTCCTTTAATGCAGAGGCCATCTGCTGAAAGCCCATGGCGTTGGAGGCTTTAAAGAGCAGGGTATCCCCCTTGCGCACCAACGGCCAAAGCAAGTCAAACGCCTCTTCCCGATCCGAAGCATAATATCCTTCCACATGGGCGGGCAACGCATTATAAATTTCTTTTGCCGCCTTCCCGACAGCTAAGACAAGATCGATCTTTAATTCCCCGCAGAGGGCTCCAACATCATGATGCCCCTGCCGCTCATAATCGCCAAGCTCCAGCATATCGCCTAAAACAGCGATCCGCCGCCCGGATTTAGCGGCCTGCACCTTCAGCGCGGCGGCCATGGAATCAGGGGAAGCATTATAGCTATCATCAATGATGGTAACGCCGCCCACCTCTTCGGTGAATTGGCGGCGGCCGTCGCCCGCAAAGGCCTCGATGCCTTCCTTCAACTTTTCGGGCGCGATCCCCAGCAGATGCCCTGCCCCGAAGGCGGCCAGGGCGTTCATGATCTGATGAGCACCCTCCACCTGCAGGGTGATGGGCAACTTACCGCCGGGATAGCAAAGGGTGAAAGAGCAACCCTCTACCCCTTCGGCGCGGTAATCATTATGGGGATCCATACCAAAATAGACGCATTTTTTATCGGGGCGCGCGCCATAGAGCAAGGGTTCATCCCCATTGAGCAGGGCAACCCCGCCCTCCCCAAGGGCATCCACCAGCTCCAATTTGGCGCGGGCGATATTAAGCCGACTTTTAAGCAGCTCCAGATGGGCAACGCCGATATTGGTTACCACCGCAATATCGGGGGTAACAAATTGGGTGAGATATTCGATCTGCCCGAGGCCCCGCATCCCCATTTCGATCACCGCCGCTTGGTCGGTTTCCGCAACCGCCAGAGCGGTAAGCGGGACGCCCAGCTCGTTATTCATATTCCCCGCCGTTCCCGAAGCCTGCAGTGCAGGTGCTAAGGCCGAGAGGATGAAATTCTTGGTGGTTGTTTTGCCCACGCTTCCGGTAACGCCGATGATCTTGGCCGAAAGCTTTTTCAGATGGGCTTTGGCAATCCAGCCCAACGCTTCCCGCACATCCTCAACGATAAAGCAAGGGTTGGCGGTCTGCTTCAAGGGCTGTTTGGAGGCTAAAAATACGATGTTTTTATGCGCTTGATCCAACGCAGGAATAAAGGAATGACCGTCGACCCGCTCCCCTTCCAGGGCGGCAAACAGGCACCCCTCCCCCACGCGGCGGGAGTCGGTGCAATATTCCTTTATTGCAAAATCTGCGCCATCATAGGGCAGATTTAATGCGGTTGCGATCTCTCTGACACTCAGCATTTTTTTAAAAATTCCTTCACGATCTCTTTTTCATCAAAATGAAATTTCTCTTTGCCGATGATCTGGTAATCCTCATGGCCCTTACCCGCCAGCAGGATAAGATCATCCGCTTTGGCATGGGCGATGGCATAGCCGATGGCTTCCTTGCGGTTAACGATTACTTCATAGGGCACATCTACCCCTTCCAACCCCGCCAAAACTTCATCGATGATCGCTTGAGGATCTTCGGTGCGGGGGTTATCGGAGGTAACGATGAGAAAATCGCTGTATTTCGCGGCAGCCGCCGCCATCTTGGGGCGTTTGGTGCGGTCGCGGTCTCCGCCGCAACCGAAAAGGGTAACGATCCGACCCTTGGCATAGGTGCGGATAGTGGTGAGAATATTCTCCAAAGCATCGGGGGTATGGGCATAATCCAGCATCACATCGAAGGGCAATCCTTCGGTGATCACCTCCGCCCGACCGGGCACTTTGGGGATCTTATTCAGCCCCTCCGCTACCGCATCAAAGGGAAAGCCTGCGGCCAGCAAAACGCCGGCGGCGCAGAGGGTATTATGAACGGTAAACATGCCGGGAGTCGAGACCCGAACCGATGCGCTCCGCCCGCAGAAAGTGAGGCGGTAGGCTACGCCCGAAACATCGATGGCGATCTGGGATGCGGTCAAATCTGCTTTGCTCTTGGCGGAATAGGTGAGGCCGCCGAAGCGTTGAGAAAGTTCCACGCCCGCCTCATCATCGATGTTATAAACACCCTTGCCGGCCATGGAAAAGAGCCGCGCTTTGGCCTCTTTATAATTTTCCATCGTCTTATGGTAATCCAGATGGTCCTGGGTCAGATTGGTAAATCCCGCCACCGCAAAGGGCAGACTATCCACCCGCCGCTGGTCCATGGCCTGGGAGGAAACTTCCATAACAACGATCTCCACCCCCGCATCCTGCATCTGCCGCAAAAGAGCAAATAACTGATAAGGCTCGGGCGTGGTGAAGGCGGCGGGAAAGCTTTGATCGCCGATCTGATTATAAACAGTGCCGATCAGCCCCGCTTTATAGCCCATACCGTCTAAAATGCTTTTGATAAACTGGGTGGCCGAGGTCTTGCCATTGGTGCCCGTTACCGCCAAAAACTTCATTTTTTGCTCGGGATGGCCAAAGAAATTGGCGCAGACCTGCTGAAAGGCCATGCGGGTATCTTCTACCAAAACCTCATCAGCCTTATGGTCGGTATGCCGCTGGGCCAGAATGACCGCAGCACCTTTTTCTGCCGCCGAGGCAGTAAATTGATGGCCGTCGAAGGTCTCACCGGAAATGGCGCAAAACAGCCAACCTTCCTCCACCGCGCGGGAATCATAGGTAACTCCGCCGATCTCCCGATCGGTATAGGTATTTAAGGTTTCAACACCTTTTAATAGTTCAGATAATAACATTTTCAAATCCTCCTTTAATGGAGTTTGTCAATTCATTGTGTGCAGATTTTGGATGGATTCTGCTTTTCTTTCCGCGCAGACGGGTGTCGGTCCTTCAAGCGGGAAAAAAGCGGAAGAGGCCAAAGTAGGCACACACTAAAAAGCAGAAATACTTTGGATGATTCTTTCTCGGCGCGACTGCAGTCGGGTTTTCTACCCTACAAAGGAGCGCCGAGGAAAAAGCGCCAACGTAGGCTTCCAATAAATGTGTGCAGATTTTGGATGGATTCTGCTTTTCTTGCCGCGCAGACGGGCGTCGGCCCTTCAAGCGGGAAAAAAGCGGAAGAGGCCAAAGTAGGCACACACTAAAAAGCAGAAATACTTTGGATGATTTTTTCTCGGCGCGACTGCAGTCGGGTTTTCTACCCTACAAAGGAGCGCCGAGGAAAAAGCGCCAAAGTAGGCTGCTTTTTTACATGCTGGATACGCCTTCGGAGCTGTTGGTTCGGATGGTTATGACCGCCCCTTCCGCCACCACCTCGCCTGCGGCGGGGGATTGGGAAATGACCAGGGCAGTGGAGCCGGTATTGGCATTACCGACCACGCGGACGTTGAGGCCCGCTTGCTTGATGGCGTTGGTGGCACCTGCTACCGAATAGTTCACCAGGTTGGGGACGGTGATCCGCTTGGAGGGAGTTTCATCGCCGGTATAGAGGATCATGGTGCCGCTTTGGGGCATGGTGGTGCCGCCTTCGGGCATCTGGGCGGTAACGGTATCGCCGTTGCCCACCACTTTATATTTGATCTCTTTATCGATGAGGGTCGCCTCGGCGGTGGCCAAGGGTTGCTCGATGAGAGAAGGAATGGCAATATCCAGGGTCTGCAATTCTTCCTCGGTATATTGGGGCTGAACCCCGAGATAGGGCAGGATATCAGCCAGAATGTCGCCGGCAACGGGGGCGGCGATGATACCGCCGTAGATCTCGCCGTTGGTAGGGGTATCCAGCATCACTAAGATGGCATATTCGGGATCGTCGGCGGGAGCAAAGCCGATGAAGGAAGAAATATAGTTTTTTTCACCGGTGGCAACATATTCGTCGATCTTCTCGGAGGTGCCGGTCTTACCGGCCACGCGATAGCCCTTCACATAGGCATTTTTACCCGAACCGACCGAAACTACTTCTTCCAGCAGATCGCAGACTGTTTTGCTGGTTTCAGCGGAAATGACCTGCCGCTTGATTTCGGGTTCGAAGCTTTTAACCACCTTTTCGGTGCCGTCTTCCTGGGTTTCGGTGATTTCTTTGACCACATGGGGAGTAACCAGTTTTCCGCCGTTGCTGGCGGCGGCCACCGCGGTGATCATCTGCAAGGGAGTGATCTTAAAGTTCTGACCGAAGGATGCGGTCGCCAACTCCACTTCCTGAAAATTAGAGAACCAGATGCTGCTCGCCTCGCCGGTGAGATCCACGCCGGTGCGCTCCATTAAACCAAAGGTTTTGAAATACTGGGTAAACTTCTCCGCGCCCACATTCGCGCCGATGGTGATAAAGGCAGGGTTGCAGGAATTCTGAATCGCCTGGGCGAGGGTCTGATGGCCGTGGCCGCCTGATTTCCAGCAACGGATGGTGCGGTCGGCAACCCGAATATAGCCGGGGCAGTTATAGGTATTATTCAAGGTGATCAGCCCCTCCTCCATCGCCATGGAGAGGGTAACGATCTTAAAGGTGGAGCCGGGCATATAGGTATCCACAATGCATTTATTCCGCCAGATCTTATTCCGATAGGTCTTAGTCTGGGTTTCCAGCTCCTCGCCGGTCAGCTTTGCCAGCTCTTCCATCACCATCGGGTCGGTAATGGTATAGTAGGCATTGGGGTCATATTGGGGCATGGAGGCCATGGCAAGGATCTCGCCGGTCTTGACGTTCATAACGATGCCTGCCGCGCCTTCTATACATTTCTGCTCCAGGCGGGCGGCCTGGAGATGCTTTTCCAGATAGTATTGCACCGTTTCATCGATGGTCAATACCACATTCTTGCCGTTTTCCGCCGCCACATAGGTCTCATATTCATAGGGCAGTTCGGTACCGACCGCATTTTTTGCGGTAATCAGTTTGCCGGAGGTGCCCTGAAGGTACTCGTTATAGATGGATTCAATTCCGTCCAGGCCGACATTATCGGTGCCGGTAAAGCCCAAAATATGGCAGGCCAGATTGTTATAGGGATAATAGCGCTTGGTATCCTCTACCAAATGCACCCCTTCCAGTTTATTCTCCTTGATAAACGCCCGCACCTCATCGGCAACGTCCGATTCGATCCTGCGTTTGATCAGCTCATAGTAGTTCTTCTTTTGGGTCTTTTCATAGATGGTCTGCTCATCCACCTCTAAGATCTTGGAAAGCCCCGAAGCGATAAGGCGCTGATCCTCTTCGTCGATGGAATTGGGCGCGATATAGACCGTTTCCACCGGCGCAGAGATGGCCAAAGGGGTATAATTGCGGCTATAGATGGCGCCTCGATTGGCTGAAAGGGTGGTATCCATCGTTTGCTGGGCGATGGCTCTGGTCTGATAATAGTTATAGTTGACGATCTGATACTTCACCAGCACGCCCGCCATCCAAATCAGCAAGGCTACCGCAAAAATACCCAGCATGACTGTGCTTCTGTTTACCATTGATTTGGTTGGCCCTTTGCCCATTTCTTTTCCCTTTCTTCCAAAAAAACCAAAAATTTCTTCCCCTATATAAAGCGCAAAATGAGAGTAAGAATAAATTCCCACTCTCGTTTCACTATTATTTTTAAATTAGCTGAGATATTCCAACAGAATGTTAAATTCTGCAACAACACCGTCCCACCAGCTATCGTTGGTCGGGGTATCCTTGACGATCTCAACCGTATCGTCGGTCAGCAGGTTGATGGTTTGGATCTGATAATTCTCGATCTTGACCATGCCCAGCTCCTCGGTAGCGATCCGCTCGATCTCGCCCATGGAGTTTTTGCTATCGATGGAGACCTGCAGATTGCCTGCCTCGCCTTCCAGCTTGGTCAGTTCCTGCTTAGCTGCCAAAAGCTCGCTGGAGACCTCATTGAGGGCGATATGGCTATATAAGAGATAACCGCCGATGGCTAAAAATAAGGCGATGCAAAGCACCGCAGACCAGCGGATGCCCCGAATTTTTAATTTCTTCATGAGATTCTCCTTTTCTAAAAATTTATCGCTTTTCGCAAACCCGCAGCTTTGCCGGCTTGGAGCGGGAATTTTCCGCAAGCTCGGCTGCAGAGGCTGTGATCGGTTTATGGGTGATCTGCTTGACCACCGGCTTTCTGCCGCAGACGCAG
>JAFSBD010000093.1 GCA_017442025.1 Clostridia bacterium | reverse complement strand
TATATAATATTATAAATAAATAATTTTAAAAGTCAAGAAGATATTTACATTTCACCTTGACAATGGAGAAAATCCATGATAACATATGAGCGGATATTCATATGAATGGAGGCTCATGCGATGGAACATAACCATCAAGAAACCCTTGCGGCAGTTCGGGCGCAGATGCCTGCGGAACAGACTCTCAATCATTTGGGGGAGTTTTTTAAGGTGTTTGGCGATCCCACCCGCATTAAAATCTTATATTCTTTATTTGAGGCAGAGCTTTGCGTATGCGCCATTGCGGAGCTGCTTGGGATGACCCAATCAGCCATCTCCCATCAGCTTAAGGTGCTGAAGGATGCCAATTTGGTGCGTTCGCGGCGGGAGGGGAAGACCATTTTTTATTCCTTGGCCGATGACCATGTTTATCTGATTATCAGCCAGGGCTTTAATCATATTACAGAAGGAGAACATACGGTGAAAAAAACATTTAGGATGGAAGATCTGGATTGCGCCCATTGCGCGTCTAAAATGGAAGAGGGGATCCGCAAGCTGGATGGCGTTGCGGAGGTTTCGGTCAATTTCTTTGCCCAGAAGCTGATCATCGAGCTGGATGAGGAGCGGATGGACGATATCATGAAGCAGGCGCAACGCGTTGTCAAAAAAGTGGATCCCAACTGCAGCATTTTGCTCAAATAAGAGGTAGAGGTATGTCGCGCAAACAAAAGAAAATGCTCTATCGCATCCTGCTTTCCGCGGTGCTGCTGATCGGCGCGCATTTTGCGCCCCTTTCGGGCTGGCTTCGGCTGGTTGCGTTTTTGATTCCTTATGCAGTTATTGGCTATGATGTTGTGTGGGGAGCGGTGTGCAATATCCTGCGGGGGCAGGTGTTTGATGAAAAATTTCTGATGGCGTTGGCAACGGTCGGTGCGTTTGCAACCGGAGAATGGATCGAAGCGGTTGCGGTAATGCTGTTTTATCAGGTGGGGGAATGGTTTCAAAGCATCGCGGTGGGAAAAAGTCGCCGCTCCATTGCCAAGCTGATGGATATCCGCCCCGATCGCGCGTGCGTTTTGCGGGATGGGGAGGAGCTGGAAGTGGATCCCGACGAGGTTCAGATTGGGGAGACTATTCTGATCCGTCCCGGCGAAAAGATCCCTCTGGACGGCGTTGTATTAGAAGGTTCATCTGCTATTGATACCTCTGCATTGACCGGAGAATCGATTCCGCGGGATTGCTCTGCGGGGGAGAAGGTCTTGAGCGGTGCGGTCAATTTAAGCGGCGTTCTGCAGGTGCAGGTGGAAAAGGAGTTTGGAGAAAGCACCGTTTCCAAAATTCTGGAATTGGTGGAAAACTCCGCTTTGAAAAAAGCCCGCGCCGAGCGGTTTATCACCCGCTTTGCGCGGTATTATACCCCCTGCGTTGTTGTCTGCGCGGTAATGCTGGCGCTTCTTCCGCCGTTATTTGTTGGTGAATGGCAGGAATGGATCCATCGGGCGCTGATCTTTTTGGTGGTTTCCTGTCCCTGCGCCTTGGTCATCTCAGTGCCTCTCTCCTTTTTCGGGGGGATCGGCGGGGCTTCCCGCAAGGGGATCCTTATTAAGGGTGCCAACGATCTGGAAACCTTATCTAAGGTCAAAACGGTAGTGTTTGATAAAACAGGGACATTGACCAACGGCCTTTTCACCGTTGCCGAACTTCATCCGATCGGGATGGAAAAAGAAGACTTTCTCTATTATGCGGCAATGGCCGAAGGGTATTCCACCCATCCTATTGCCCAGGCCATTCGATCAGCTTACGGAAAAGAAATCGATCATAACCATGTTGAGGGGATCAAGGAGCTTTCCGGGCGGGGAATCCGCGCGATTATTGATGATTGGCAGGTGTTGATCGGGAATGATAAACTGTTGAAATCCGTTGGTATCTCTTTTCCGCCCTGCGGCCATAGCGGAACGATCGTTCATATGGTTGTTGATGAAGAATATGTTGGCTATATAGTGATCGCAGATCAATTGAAAGCGGATGCTCCGCAGGCGATTGCTGAATTAAAAAAATGCGGCGTGGATCGGCTGGTTATGCTGACCGGCGATGTTCGGTCGGTGGCCGATTCTATCGGCGCAAAATTGGGTTTGAACCAAATCGAAGCGGAATTATTGCCCCATCAAAAGGTGGAAAAGGTTGAAATGCTTCTTGGCGAAAAGGTAGGCGGCACCCTTGCGTTTGTGGGGGACGGTATCAATGATGCCCCGGTTTTGACCCGCGCCGATATCGGCATTGCCATGGGGGCATTGGGAAGCGATGCGGCGATTGAAGCGGCGGATGTGGTGCTGATGGACGATCAATTGGAAAAACTTCCTCAAGCCATCCGCATTGCCCGCAAAACCATGGCGATCGTGCGGCAGAATATCGTCTTTTCCCTTGCGGTAAAAGGCTTGGTGCTGGTGCTCGGTGCTTTTGGCTTGGCGGGCGTTTGGTTGGCGGTATTCGCCGATGTGGGCGTAATGGTCCTGGCAATACTCAATGCCATGCGCGCTCTTAAACTATAAAGAAAAGGTCTTGGAATTTCATTCCAAGACCTTTTTTATCAGCCCTTCACAACCTTCTAAAACATCCCTGAAGGTGGGGTCAAAATCGCCGGTATACCAAGGATCGGCAATATCACCGCCCCGATCGGTATAGTCCAGCAACAGCCGAAGTTTATTTTGCGGATCGTTT
>JAFSBD010000092.1 GCA_017442025.1 Clostridia bacterium | reverse complement strand
CAGCAATGGAACGGCCGCTATCCTTTTGACGGCTCCAAAGATCGGGCGGTGCATAATGGGGACATTCCCCCGAGGATGCGGCTAAAATCTTCTCCGCCGCGCGGGAAACGATCAGCCCCGATTCATACACCTCTTGGTAAACATAGAAAAAGCCCTGCTCGTCCTCGGCAATAAAGAGCCCCGCCAGCATATCCAGACCGTAGTCCATGGCGAAAAATCTGCGCCAATGGTCGGGGATTTCAAAGGGCTCGCAAACGTGCTGTTGCCGATCCCAGGCGGAAAAGAACCGCCCTTCGCAAAGATCCCAATCCCCCTCCAGCAACGCTTTTCGCTCCTGCTCGGGCAACCGCTGCAATCGGTTTACATAATTAGGGTCTCCTGCCATCAGAAAGCGGTTATCCTGCACCCTTGCGGGGATAAACCGCCTGCTTCCCAAGGGGTCGGAGATGGGGGTATCGGGCGGCGCGGGCTCCACAAACCTGTGCTTGACCCAATCATGGCCAAGACCGCCGGGATTGGTGGTGCTTTTCATCTGCCTGGGATAAGGGGTTGCGCCCCGAAGGCGGGACATCAGGTAAAGATACATCGATTCGGTAAAATGGGTCAACTCGTCAAAGCGAATGACATCATATTCCGCCGATTGATAGCGGTAGACATCCCGCTCACTGTCGCAATACCCGAAATCCAAGAGCGAACCGTTAACAAACACCCCCGTATGCTTGGAAGAGATATAATGATAAAGGGCACCGGGGTACATCGCCAGGGCGGTGCGAATCAGCGAGTTTTCCAATTCCGGCAAGGTACGCCGCAACAAAAGCTGGCGGGAGCCGGGATAGCTTAGCGCATACCATAAGGCATCCGCCAACTGTCCGTAGCTTTTACCGCCGCCCGCCGCGCCGCCAAAAAGGATCTCATCCTCCGGCGCAGTCATAAAGCGATACTGAAGGGGCGTAACCTTTAAGGAAAAGGGATCAGCCATCCTCTGCTCCTACCACCCGAATCTCCACCCGCGGCAGTTCACCGCTCGGTTGCTCCCCTTTGGAGAGTTCCCGAATCAGCTTCAAGGCATCCATCCCGCCCTCGGCCGCCTTCTTGGCCAGCGAGAGGGCGGTGAGCTCCCCCACCGTTCGCCCCTCGCTTTGGGCCAGGGCCTCTTCCAGCTCGGGAAGGGTCATGGCGGCGGCGCGAGCCACCTCTCGGCTGAGGCATTCTGTAAAATTCATTGGTATTTTCACCTCCGATTGGAAAGGTTGTCGACAAACCTTCTGCACCCATTATACGCAAAAAACGGCGTACACCGGCGAACATCATTTGGTGGTTGCAATCCGGCGGGGGATTTGATATAATTTAAGGTAGAAATTTAGGGGAAAATGGAGGAAATGCGCAAATGATTACCCTTTTAGTCAACCCCACAGCCGGGAGCGGAAGAGCGAAAAAAGTCGTTATTTCTGTTATCGAGCGGTTAAAAGAGCTCGATCTCCCCCATCGTATCTGGGAGACCACCGCCCCGGGCGAAGCAAAAGTCTTAGCCGAAAAGGCGGCATTGGAGCATGAAGAAACCCCCAACGCGGAGGATATGCTCCTCTCCATCGGGGGCGACGGTACATTTCTTGAAGTGGTGCAGGGCGCGCTGGGCCATGATCTGCCTGTTGCCAGCCTCCCCGCAGGAACCGGCAATGATTTTCTCAAAAGCCTGAAGGTCCCCGCCGATCCGATGGCGGCCTTAGAGCATATTCTGAACGCAACCGTTCGAAAGATCGATATCGGCAAGATCAATCAAATGCTCTTTGCCAACGACTGCGGGGCGGGCT
>JAFSBD010000007.1 GCA_017442025.1 Clostridia bacterium | reverse complement strand
TGGTGGAGGGTGAAAGCCTGCGGGTGATTGCAGGAACCATCCCCGACCAGACGGTGGATAAGGATAAAGTAAAATACGCTGTTCTTAAAATACTGAACGAAAAATACGGCATGACTGAAAAGGATTTCATCTCCGCCGAGCTTTCTCTTGTTCCCAAAATGGCGCCTTCCGAATTGGGCTTTGATAAAAGCCTGATCGGCGCCTACGGCCATGACGACCGTATCTGCGCCTACACCGCATTCGAAGCCTTGATGCAGGTTGAAGCCCCCGAAAAAACCGCCCTTGTTGCATTAGTCGATAAGGAGGAAATTGGATCGGACGGCGTTAGCGGGATGCAAAGCCAATTCATGGAATTAGTCTTCGGGCGGATCGCCCGCGGCGAAAGCTTACCCGAGATCTGCAATCTGAGCAAGTGCCTTTCGGCGGATGTCAATGCCGCCTTTGATCCCCTCTATCCCGCCCAGACCGAAGCGCAAAACTGCTGCCGCTTGAGCCATGGCCCTTGCATCACCAAATATACCGGTGCGCGGGGCAAAAGTGCCACCTCCGATGCCTCTGCCGAAACCATGGGCTACTTCACCCGTCTTTTTGATGCCAACGGGATTCGCTGGCAGACCGGCCTTTTAGGAGCAGTTGATGCAGGCGGCGGCGGAACGGTAGCCAAATATATGGCCAACCGCAATATCGATACCGTTGATATCGGCATTGGTCTGCTTTCTATGCACGCCCCCTATGAGATCGCCTCCAAGGCGGATATCTACGAAACCATCCGGGCATTCCATGCCTTTTTGAAATAAAAAAAGCACGAAAATCCTCTCCAAAAAATCAGGTTCGGATGATTCGTGTTTGCTTAAAGGAGTTCCTATGAAAAGCATAAACGAAATCGGATTTCGACCCGCAGATATTCTGATCCCGCGGGATGTTGAAATGCAAAAATGGAGCGTTGTTGCCTGCGATCAATACACCAGCCAACCGGAATATTGGCAGCGGGTGCGGGAATATGTGGGCAATGCGCCCTCTACCCTTAAATTGATCCTGCCCGAAGCAGAGCTTGCCCAGGCCGATCCCGCAACGGTCAATGCGACCATGGAGCAATACCTCTCTGAGGGTGTTTTTGAAACCTTAAAAAATTCCATGGTCTATTTAAAGCGTACGCAAGCCGACGGTGCTGTTCGTCAGGGACTGATCGGTGCGCTGGATCTGGAGTGCTACGACTATCATAAAGGCTCCCAAACCCTCTGCCGCGCCACCGAAGGAACAGTAGAAGACCGTCTGCCCCCGCGCATCAAGGTGCGGCGGGGCGCGCCTTTGGAGCTCCCCCACATCATGGTGTTGATCGACGATCCCGCCCAAACAGTCATTGAACCTTTGGATGATCAGGTGAATTCCAATCAAAAGATCTATGATTTCGATCTAATGGAACAAGGGGGGCATATTATCGGCTACCGCATTGAAGACTGCGATGGCATCCTGCAAAATCTTGCCGCCCTCACCGGCGAAGAAGAGCATCCCCTCCTCTTTGCCATGGGCGACGGAAACCATTCCTTAGCGACAGCCAAAGCCTGCTATGAAGAACTAAAAGCATCTTTGGGGAGCAAAGCTTTGGAGCATCCTGCCCGCTATTGCCTGGTGGAGCTGGTTAATCTCCACAGCCCCGCATTGCAATTCGAGCCGATCCATCGCATCGTTGCCGATACCGATTGCAAAAAACTAATGGAATTGCTCAAAGAAGCAGGGCTGGAGCATGGCGAAAACCATGACCAGAAAATCAAGGTAGTTCAAAACGGAGAGCATAGGTTCTACTCCTTTGCTCGGGAAACCTCCAAATTGACAGTAGGCAGCCTGCAAAATGCCTTGGATCGCATTGTTCCCACCATCGGCGGAGAGATCGACTACATTCACGGCGAGGATGTTTTGGAAAACCTTTCAAAACAAGAACATACCATCGGTTTTATCCTCCCCAATATGGAGAAAGAGGATCTTTTCCCCACCGTCATAAAGGACGGTGCCCTTCCCCGCAAAACCTTTTCCATGGGCCATGCCCACGATAAACGGTTTTATCTGGAATGTCGGAGGATTCGGAAAGAATGAATTATTTTTTGACTATTCTGTTCGCCGCGATAGCTATTCTTTTATTGCTGGCAGGGCTTTCCTATCGGGATGGTAAACACGCGCTCACCATTCAAAATTCCTCCTCGGATGACCGTGCGTATTGGAAGGGCATGACACGCAAGTTTATGAAAGGATATTTCGTCGGTTCCGTCGGTGCATTGCTCACCGCGATTGCCATCGCCCTGAAAATGCCAGTTCCTGCAGAAATTGGATGTATTACGCTGGCGGCCGCCTTTGTCTTCTCCCTTGCAATCCTATGCCGAAAAACAAATTTCAAGCCTTCCTCTGAAACAGAAAACCTTCAAAAACGGTGGAAAACGATATTTCTATTGATCTGCGTTGTTCTGCTCTTCATCACCCAGCTTGTTTTTCAATATTTCAACAACATAAAAAAATAAGAGTGCCAAAGGCACTCTTATTTTTTTACTTTTCTGCGATCCAGGCATCTACCTTTGCTTTGGCGATCCGCTTAATATCCTCTTTAGGATAAATGGAATCGGCACCACCGTTAACATAGATGAAATACTTATCGTCTGCGGTCTTATATAAGGTTTCTTCATAGCCGGTAGAATCGCCGAAATTACCACTGGTAACCTTTTTGACGATCTCCGCAGTATCGGTATTGTATTCATATTTGCAAATAATCTTTTTCATTTTGAACGCTCCTTCTTTTTGATATATAACATTATAGCAAGAAAGATACATCCTTTCAATGTTTTTCAAGAAATTCTAAAAAGTAGTATCATCTTATCCAAAAAACAAGGAAAATTAGAGCAAAAGCAACAAAGTTTCTGACAGAAACCGACATATTAACCTTAACAGATTATACATGATTTTTTAACACCATTACCTCGACTTTTGCTCGACTTTATGGTATGATATAGATGAAAAAATGGAAACGAGGTAATATCATGCAGTCAACGGGCGTATATGAACCCCATGAATTAGAGCAGATTGAAAATATAGCAAAAATGATCCTGCAAGAGAATCAGTTTCGCACCCTGATGGCCTACTATCGGAGCGCGATGATGGAGATTGAAACCAAATTCAATGTATTGAATGAATACTTCTCCGTTACGCAAGATCGCAATCCTATCGAAACCATTAAGAGCCGCATGAAATCGCCAAAAAGCATCATTAAAAAGCTTTGGCGCAAGGAACTCCCCTTTACAGTAGAATCCATCGAGAAAAACATCCGGGACATTGCAGGCGTGCGTGTGATCTGTGCCTTCCCTGAAGACGTTTATCTTTTAGCGGAATATCTATTAAAGCAGGATGATATTACGCTTGTTCGGGTAAAAGATTATATCAAGAATCCCAAGAAAACAGGATACCGTAGCCTACATCTGATCGTTCAAGTACCGATCTTTTTGGCAAATGAAAAACGAATGGTCCATGTAGAAATTCAACTACGCACAATTGCCATGGATTTTTGGGCAAGCCTGGAGCATAAAATGCAATATAAAAAAGATACTCTAGATAACGCCCAGGAGATCGCAGAAGAGCTAAAGGTCTGCGCCGAAAAAATCACCCAACTGGATCAGATGATGCAAAATATCCATAATCGCATTGAACAAAAACCATATTAAGAATAAAAAGGCACCCATCGGGTGCCTTTTTATTTAATGAAATATTTTGTTCTAAAACAAAATATGAAATAAACCTAATGGATTATGAAATATCTCACTATGCTCGACATGAAATAAAATTCGTTCTCAATATGCCGCCGGCATATTTCATGCGCGAAGCGTATTTCATGTTGCAAAGCAATATTTCACTCGTTCCGCAGGAACGAATTTCATTGAAAAAAGCCAAGTCTTTCGACTTGGCTTTTTTCTGGTGGAGACGGAGAGGATCGAACTCTTGACCTTACGGATGCGAACCGTACGCTCTCCCAGCTGAGCTACGCCCCCACGGTAGAGAAGATATCGAAGGACTTACCACCGACTCTCCTCCCGCCTATTCAGGCTGGCGGAGATGGTGGGATTCGAACCCACGTGCCCGGCTAAGGACAAAACGATTTCGAATCGTTCTCGTTACGACCACTTCGATACATCTCCTTATCGCTCAAATATTATAGCATAGCCCTTTCTAATTTGCAAGTCTATTTCATATTTTTTTAGCAAAAATAATATATAATAACATGAAAATAATTGCTATACTCTTTATAATTACATTTTTCTTCTGCCTACCTGCAGATGCCGCCATCGGTAGCAAGGGGCTGATTCTTGAGGGCGGAAAAAAAGAACTTGTCCTCGAAAAAGGTAGTAAGGAATACCTGAACGTTCAGGACGGTTTTTTAAAATTGCCTTTATTTAAGGGGGTAACCTATTATTCCGACAACACCATTGTTGCCACTATAGGCTTGCACAGCGGAATAATAAGGGCCAACAGCATTGGCACAGCGACCATCTCCGCCATTAGCCATGAAGGTCATGCAGGGCAAATCATTGTCAAGGTGATCTTTCCGAGGAAAGAAAAAATCAAACGATTTCTTCCTATTATTATTATAATTGCGCCTATTCTGTTCGTTGTCATTAAAAAAGCGGCATCTGCATAAGCAGATGCCGCGTTTCAGTTCTTAATAACCCTTATAGCAGGCGATCATCTTGATCACTTCTGCGCGGGTAATATTGTTGTGGGGATAGAGGTACAGCTTGCCGTTTTCGGCAGAACCGTTGACCAACTTATACTTACCTACTGCAAGATGGACATAAGGTACAGCCCATTCGGAAACTGCATCTTCATCCGCAAAGGTGTTGATGGGATAATCCATATCAACAGTATTATTGTATCTCTTATAATATGCCGCGCCATCGATGGTAACACCATCATTGACCAAGCATGCCGCTACAACAATCTTCATTACTTCTTCACGGGTAGCATAGTCATCACCCCTGAAGGAGAGCGTATTAGTAGCAACATCAAGCGAACCATTTACCAAGCCTGCACCGACTGCAGCACGAACGCTGGGCAATGCCCAATCAACAACGTTGTCTGCAAAGGTCAGTTCGGTATTGGCGTACTTATTAACATCCAGGCCAAGAACGCGAGTGGTGAGCACTGCAAGCTCATAGCGAGTAATATTGGCATTGATATTCAAAGCCTTATTCTGGTCGCCCATGAACAGGCCGGTATTGCCGCCATTGAGATACTCAACATAAGGAGCAGACCAATGATTTGCAATTTGAGCCTTATCACTATAATCCACAGACTCACGGTCAGAGATAATGGTCAAAACGGTCTTCTTCTCCAGAAGTTTTGCATCACCTTCGATACGACCCATGGGAGCAAGGTAGGTGGTTTCAGGAGAGATCATATAGACCAAAGTCTCTTTCTGGTTCAAAGCAATGGTGGGAGTGAAGCCCAGGTTGATTTTCCGACCGGCATCGGCAAAGAAGGTTACCTTGCCGCCGCCATCCTTTGCCTTGGTAATCAAACCGGAGAGGTTCACTTCCTTCACACCGGCGGGCAGATACAGCGCAAAGCTATGCTTGCCGGTGGGAACCGCAGTATAAGTAACATCACCGATCTTGGTGGTTACTTCGGCGTACTTACGGGTAGTTGCAGAGGAGTTAACCAGCAGACGAACGGTCTTGCTGGAGTTTCCATCGCCGGAGGTTACCTTGATATAGAACACCTTGCTTTCCAATCCAACCATGGAGATATCCTTGGTGCCGACGGGATTGTTGCAGAAGTAATCTTCGTAAACACCGTAGGTAGCGCCGGGAGTGGTTTCAACCTTAATCTCATCAATGATACTGGACAAGCCGATGTTCATCAAGAAACCGGAAGAAATCTTTGTTGCATTCTCAACACTTACAACATCACAGCTGGAGGTATCGATCTTGCGAACAAAGTTTAAGGTATACTCAGCAGTAGCAGCACCGTTACCGGAAGTCGCAATCGCCTTCAGGGTGAAGGTATCAGCTGTGCCGAAGTTTGCATCATAAGTGCCATCAGACTTAGGCAACAGAACATTCTCGCCGTTCATAACGGTCACGGAACCGCCAAAGTGGCTTTCCGGCTTAAAGTTATAAGAAGTATCGTCGCCGGTGATCGTTACCTGGTAGACATTGCCAGCCATTGCCTTCATTCCGGCAATGCGGGGGATGCAAGCAATTTCGGCGGCATTCGCCTTTTTCTTGGAAACGTTGATCTTATAAACATCTGTAGCAAGACCATCCTCACTGGTGATCTTCATATAGGCCGTGCCGAACTTATTAGAACCGGTCAAAGAAATTGTTGTTGCCTTTTGTGTACATTCGGCATCCTTGTAGAATGCAACCGTAGCACCATAAGCCAATTCCTTCGTACGGTTACCCAAATTATATGTTCTATTTGTAGCCTTATCTTCCCAAGTTACATGGATTTCTTTATTTACACGATCGATCAAGCCACCGTCATAATAAATAACATCCGCTTCTGTACCGGGTTCACGCTCAATTTCAAGCATGAAGACCTTATTGGAAGTACCGTCCATGGTATAAACTGCACCATAGAAGCGATTTACAGCTTCGGTGAGTTCCAATGTCTTAACTTCATCATAAAGAGTTGCATCGGTATAGAACTTCATGCTGTTGAATTCACCTTTAACAACAGGGA
>JAFSBD010000091.1 GCA_017442025.1 Clostridia bacterium | reverse complement strand
TTTCTCATCATGCCACCTCCTTCTTGATAAAGCGATTTTTGATCCCTATCGCTGTTTTCTTTGTTAGCATCAAGATTCCCTTTGTCGCCGCCTTGCATCCATAAAACATAAAGATGGCAAGCCCTGCGCAAACAATACCCGCGGCGAGGACCGCAAGACCCGAAGCAATATTCCCGCCGATTGCAGAAAGGATCCCTGCCAATACCCCGCCAATAAAACAGCCGGCAAATGAAGCAAAGACCGCCCATAAGGAAATAATTACCGCCCACAAGGAAATGTAAAGGGAAAGCATTACGGCAAATGCCGCGATACCCAGGGAAAGCCAGATGGGCGAGCCCAGCACCAAAAGAACGATTTCCCATCCTTTCAACCGCCGCTTCGGCCTGATCTTTTCCTTTGCCAGCTTTGCAAGGGGGATCTCGGCAATGATCTGCTCCGCAATTTCATCCACCGAGCCGATCGCCGCAACCGCTTCTTCCTCCGAGAGGCCCTCTTCCATGCGGTCTTCGATCATTTCGCTATAGAAACTCAGCCGCTCCTCCAGATCATCCTGCGGCAAGCAGGATAACCGCTCCTGAAGCGACAGAATAAATCTCAATTTAGTCATTCCCCTCATCCTCCTTCGTTACAAATCGGTAGATCGATAAGATCTCCTTCCATTCCTCTTTGAAACCCTCGATCCGCCGCAAGCCCTCATCGGTAATATGATAATACTTTCGCAGCCTTCCACCGTGCTCTGCGGTGCGGACGTTCAGCATATTTGCTGTTTCCAGGCGTTTCAGGATGGTATATAAGGTGGATTCGGAAAGTTCCATATAGGGCTTCATATCCTTGATGATCTTATAGCCATAGGAATCCTCACTTTTGATAGCCGCCAAAACGCAAACATCCAGCAGCCCCCGCTTCAATTGAATGTCCATAGGATACCTCCTTTTACATAATACATCGTATCACGAAGTATTATCCTTGTCAATCCCGAAAAAGATATTTTCTTCTCACGGAAAGTATGTTAAAATAAGAGCATAAAAGCCGTTAAGGAGTTTCGGATGATGAGCGAAAAGAAACGCTGCGCTTGGTGCAACATGAAAAACCCAACATATATCCAATACCACGATGTTGAATGGGGCAAGCCCAATTTCAGCGATGAATATCTCTATGAGATGTTGATTCTGGAATCCTTTCAGGCGGGGCTTTCCTGGGAATGCGTTTTGAATAAGCGGGAACATTTCAGAAAAGCCTATGATCATTTTGATTTAAATAAAGTGATTTCTTACGGCGACAATAAGATCAACGAATTGTTGAGTAATAAAAATATCATCCGAAATAAGCTTAAGATCCATGCCAGCATCCATAACAGCAGGATCTTCCAAGCCATCCTCCGCGAATACGGCTCTTTTTATCATTATTTAAAAACCTTTGCGGGCGAAGAGATCCTCTATGAAACCGATCGCACCACCAACGATCTATCCGATGCCATCTCCAAAGACCTGCAACGGCGGGGGATGAAATTCGCAGGCTCCTCCATCATCTATTCCTACCTGCAGGCCATCGGCCT
>JAFSBD010000090.1 GCA_017442025.1 Clostridia bacterium | reverse complement strand
TTCGATCATGTCCATATCGGGACCATCCTCATGCATGGGGACAGGAATCATTTCAATATTAAACTGTTCACAAACGCCAAAATGACGGTCATACCCGGGAGCGGGGCAAAGAAATTTAATCTTCTCTTCCTTGCACCAAGGACGGACACTATCCAGATTACCAAAACAGAATGCGCGGCAAACCGTATCATACATCATGTTTAAGCTGGAGTTTCCGCCTAAAATAATTTGTTCGGGTCGAACCGAAAAAACATCTGCAAATAACTTTTTAGCCTCAGGAATTCCATCTACAATCCCGTAGTTACGGCAGTCCAGACCATTAGAATCAAAGCAATCCTCATTGGAGGATAGAATGTTCAGCATTCCCTCGCTCAATTCCAACTGCTCTGCACCGGGCTTTCCGCGTGTAATATCCAAGCGGAGAACATTCTCCATAAAACGGGCATACTGCGAACGCAGTTCTTCCAATTCCTTCAACAGTTCTTCATTTGTTGCATCTAAATAGTTCATCTTTTACCTCTTTTCTGATATAACGCGAAGAATATACGGTTTTGTTTTCTTTAAATACCAACGGCTCTTACTCAAAGACCAAATCAATATTATCGCAACGATGACCGCCAACGCTGCACATAACCCTCCAAAGCCGGTTTGCATTGTTAACAGATACACGCTTACCGGCAACAAAAGAGGGAGAATAAACACAATAAACAGCCCCCATAAAATCGGCTGTTGCTCTGAAGAGATCAAAACCCGATCTCCCGGCGAAACAGGAAATTCTGCCAAAACTTCCACCTGCATTACTTGCTCTTTGCAACCGGAGCAATCGGTGCAGTTTCCGCCGCAGGCACCCCTGCGAATCACTTCCACAACGGCAGATGTTCCATTGATACAAACAACCTTTCCTTCTGTATCCAAAAATAAATACACCTTCCTTTGCGCAAAGGAATCCGGCCTTTATCTTCTAAAGGCCGGATCTTTTTTATGATACCACAACCGTCAACTGATATTTTCCAACCGCGCCCACTTTGTAATCCTTCGGGAAAACGACCAATGCGTTCATCCGATTGGTTCCAACGGGCAAAATCTGATCATTTACATCCACAACGACTTTAATATCCTTGGCATTCAAACGGTTGATGTCCTCCGAAATACCACGTACTTTGATCGAGATGGATTTTTCGCTCACCTTCGCATCGGTTCCTTTGGGAATATTTTGAAGACTGATATTATTTACCCGAATGGTGCGGGTCTGAATATCGTTGAATTTAACACTAACCTTGGCTGTTTCAATGTTTTTGACATTATTTACGCCATTGGGAAGAACGACAGGAATCGTCGTCTCAAAATCCTTAGTATTTTCCGCCACATCGATAACCCCAAGATCAATCGCATTGATCGCATTTAAAGTTTCTTCGTTGCCTGTAATCTTAATCGTCTCAGGCTGAACCTTAGCAATGCAAAAAGCTTGATCCGATCCACCGCTGCTGTTAACAATTGTAACCGTCATCGGGACCGTTTTTTCCTTCACAACCGCAACCGTAACATCTACCGTCTCTGCGTCGGTTGTCAGGAATGTCTTGGGCACCTCTTTGCCATTTTTATCAACAAATTTATAAGCACAGTTGAAGGTGCTGGTCTCCAGGAAGGTCTCCTGCTCAATTTCCACTTCGGCCGAAACAATAGTTTCAACGATTGCTTTCGGGCCGGTAACATTAATATAGTTATTAAGCATCTTCGGCTCTTCGCGAATATAACCCTCTTGAACCGCACCCTTGACTTTAACATTAACTTTTACATTCGAAACGATATTCGTATCAAATTGCACTTTAACTGATTCGATCGATTGCTCTTCTAATTTCAGGCTTTGATTGCCGAGATTGATCTTAACAGGCAGGTCATATTCCCCGCTTCGAGTCACATTGCTCAAGTCCAGCGATGCAGTGATCTTCTGGTGATCCATCAACGCAATCGTATCCCGCGAACCGCTGACACGGATAGATACCGTTTCATCAATCGCCGTCATGATCCCAAGCCCTTCCTTTTGGGGAACAGAGCCATCATACTCCATCGTAATCTTGATATTGGAAACAGGAGTATCCGTTTCGGGATCTACATATTCACAGATGACAAACCAAAGAACAACGGCAAGCAAGAGAGAGATCAGCTTTAACTGCCAATTGTTCTTAAAAAAACCAAGGAATTTCGCTTTCAGATCGTATTTCATGCTTCCACCTCCACGTTCTTGGCTTTCTTTTGCTCGGAGAGGAAGGTTCCCTTCAGGACATTTCGCAATTCATCGGTCGAGATCCCCAAATGAATCTCACCATTTTGGGCATAAGAGATCTTGCCGGTCTCTTCCGAAACAACAATGACAACCGCATCTGAAATCTCACTCAAACCCACTGCCGCGCGATGGCGGGTCCCCAGCGCCTTACTGATCTCCAGCCGCTGGCTCAGAGGCAACAAACAACCGGCGGCAACAATGCGAAAATCGCGAACAAAGACCGCACCGTCATGCAAGGGCGTGTTGGGGAAAAAGATGGTAACAAGCGCCTGCGCAGAAAGTTCACAATTCAATTGCGTGCCTGTTGCGGCAATATCTCCCAGTTTGGTCGTATTTTCAAAGACAAGCAACCCGCCGATCCGCCGCGCCGAAAGATCTGCGCAGCAATCGCAAACATGATTGATCGCTGCCTCGATACGGTCTTGCTCGATGTTTCCCGCTTTGGAAAAAGGTAATACATTGGAAAAATTGATTCTTCCCAGTTTTTCCAAAAGAGAGCGAAGCTCCGGCTGAAAAACGATAATGATGGTAATAAAGCTCAATTGAAGGACATTGTTCATCAAATAGCCTACCGCGCTCAGCTCCAAAAAACGTGCCATTAAAATCAAAACAAGCAGAAAAACCAATCCACGCAATAAATGACCGGCTCTGGTCTGCTTAATAAAGCGCAATACGTGATAAATCAAATAAGCAACGACCAAGATATCGATACAATCACGCCACTGGATTGTACGAAACACATTTAGCAAATGACCGAAAAAATCCGCAAACATTTACACCCACAACTCTTTCTTTCCGTATATTTTAAAACCCGCGCTCTAATAATGTTATAGATATTAGCATTATAACATACTTAGATTATAAAATAAATAGTTTTATTAAAATTATTTTAAATTTTTAAGTGCCCGAACCAACTGATCCACTTCTCGGTCATTATTAAAACAACCAAAGCTGATCCGAACCATCCCTCGGGACTGTGTTCCCATACGCAAATGAAAAAGCGGAGCGCAATGAATTCCGCCGCGGGTACAGATTCCTTTCTGATCCAAATACTCAACCGTATCCCCCGAATGCTTTCCGTTCATATTGAGAGGAATTACCCCCAAACATTTAGAAGCATACGGGTACATATAAAGCTCCACTCCCGAAACAGCGCGTAACTCATCATATGCATAGTCTGTCAGAGCCCGTTTATGACTATGGATCTTCTTCCTCCCAAGATCCTTGATATAATTTGCCGCTGCAAGCATTCCGGCACAGATCGCCGTGGGTAACGTGCCGCTTTCAAGGTGTTCCGGCAATGCGAGCGGTTGCTCCGGGTTTAAACTTTCTGTCCCTGTTCCACCATATATCAGTGGTCGAGGGATCCGATTATTGATTAATATCAATCCGCCGCCCTGCGGGCCCAGCAAACCTTTATGAGAAGGAGCGCAATAATAGTCTACCCCACTCTCCACCATATTGATCGGAATTGTTCCCGCCCCCTGCGATCCGTCAACAATCAAAAGGACATCCTTTGGTTTTCGTTCCGCGATTCTTTCGATCGGTAAAATTCGACCGCAAATATTAGAGCATTGCGTGCAAACGATTGCCTTTGTTTTACTCCGAATTGAGCGCATCATTTTTTCAATTGTTTTTTCATCATCCTCAAAATCAACCTTTATTACCGATACCTCCACGCCCTTGCTCTGAAGATGCCATAGAGGGCGCAAAACACTATTGTGTTCCAGGTCTGTTGTTATAATGTGGTCCCCTTTTTCAAAGAGCCCTAATAAAACCGTATTCAAGGCATAGGTCGCGTTGGGCACCAGGATGACATTTTCCGGCTTTTCTACGCCAAATAAATCACCCAACGCAACCCTGGTATTATACACCAATTCGGCCGCCTCCATCGACAATCGATGGCCGCTACGGCCGGGATTTGAAGCATTTTTTCGAAGCCAGTCCCCCACTGCTTTAACAACACATTGAGGTTTCGGATGGGAGGAGGCTCCATTATCAAAATAAATCAATCCGCATTCCTCCTGTTAACAATCATCACTTTAAAATTTCTTCATTTCTTAAAAGTTGTTCGGCAGCGGCAAAATTTTTATCCGAAATATTCAAGTAATAATAACATCCGGATTCACCGCTCCGTTTCCCAACATAAGCACGTATCCCATGGCGATGAAGCAGTTGCCTTCCCTTCATGGCATAGGTAGCACTTTTAACAGGTAATTCCATTCAATTCATCTCCTTAGAAGAAGGTATCATAACCCCTTTATCCTATGAAACAAACAGCAAAAAGTTGAACCATTCAAAGCTAGACAATTTTGGCCGAAAAGGTTTTTTCCTTTCCGGCCAAAATGATCATTTATTCAATTGCATTACCACATCCGGACCCGCAATCAACATCCCCCATTCTTTAAGTATAGATTCATTTGCATAGTGATAACGGCACCGAAATCCAAACTCTTCCAATCTTTTTATATAGCGCCCAAATTCTTCTTTTTTCACTGCATCCGCCCCAAAGCTTAATGTTAGATAAAAGTGATCGTTCAATAAATAAAGAGCGCTTTTTTCGGGATAAAACTCCCCTATCTGCTTTATAAATTGCAAAACATCATAACCGCATTCCAATCGAAAAACATACATTTCCGTTTCAACTGATTCAGACTTATCGAATTCAATTTTTTCTTCTCCTTCCTTTTCAATTTTTGTCAGCAAAATGTAATAGGATCGCGAGAAACCCGGCACAACTTCGATAATCAATCGACTGTCCCGAAAGTTCAGACCGGTTTGATCATAAGTCTTTTCAATTAGATTGTAGATAAATGCTCGTGAATAGGGATCATCATAATTCAATTTTTCAAAAGGAAGATCATATTGCTCAATATCCTGATCTTCCATTAATATCTTTACGCGATTTTCATCCAACACCTTCACAAGCATTTTCAAACCTCCCAAAACAATATATTACAGTCTATGATTAAAAGGGGCAACTGTGTTACAGTTGCCCCTTTATCCTTTCCATCGCACCTTTTTCCAAACGCGATACCTGCGCCTGGGAAATGCCCACTTCTTCTGCCACTTCCATTTGGGTTTTTCCTTCCAAAAAACGCAGTTCAATAATGTTTTTTTCCCGCGCCGGAAGGTTATTGATCGCATCTTTGATCAATA
>JAFSBD010000089.1 GCA_017442025.1 Clostridia bacterium | reverse complement strand
TGGTCAGATCCTCGCCCCAAAGGTCTGTGTTTTTCAGAATTTCTTCCACGCTTGCCTCTTTCATAAAAGCGGTAACCTCGGCATCGTCGTTGGTCTCGCCCACCCGATAGAATTCGATCAGCTTGGCAAAGGCGAATACCAAAGTTTCGGGCATTTTATCAAACCGCTTGATGTATTCTAAAATGGAGGGCAAAACCCGCACCTTAAATTTGCTGACCGAATTGAGGGCGATGGAGGAAAGATAATGCTTGATGTAGGGGTTGGCAAAGCGGGTCAAAACATTATCGGCATATTCCAACAGCTCCTCTTTGGGCAGATCCAGGGTGGGGATGATCTCATCATAGACGCACTTTTTAATATGGGCGTTCATGGTGGGATCGTCGATGCAGGATTTTACCGTATCCAGCCCGGAAAGCAGGGCGTAGGGTACCAGTGATGTATGGGCGCCGTTAAGGATGCGCACCTTGCGGGTGCGATACATCTCCAACTGATCGGTCAGAATAACATTCAGCCCGCATTGGCCCAGCGGCAGTTCGTCAAAGAGGTTGTTGCACCCTTCGATTACCCAAAGATGGAAGTATTCGGAGGTGTTGGCCATATTGTCCTCATACCCTAAGCCTAAATCCTCATCCTTGGGATAGCCGGTGTTGATGCGGTCGACCAAGGTGTTGCAGAAGATGTTTTCCTGCTCGATCCAGGCTTTGAAATCCGCGCCCAGATTCCAAAGGTCAGCATATTGCAGAATGCATTTTTTTAGGTTGGCACCGTTTTTATCGATCAGCTCGCAGGGCAGGAAGATGAAGCCCGCAAGCTTTAAGTCGAAACGGCGTTTGAGCAACTGCGTAAGTTTTCCGGGGAAACTGTTGGCCGGGCAGTCGGTGAATTGGTCCCGCTCGTCGAAGCAGATGCCTGCCTCGGTGGTGTTGGAAATAATAAAGCGGTAATCGGGATTTTCCGCCAAAGCCAGATACCCTTCAAAGTCCTCATAGGGCTTTACGCAGCGGGAGATGCAATGGATCTTTTTCACATCCACGCCCTCAATGCCGCGGCAGATATGAGTATATTCACCGTTTTGGGCGGTCAGCATATCGCACATCCCGTTTTTAATGGGCTGAACAACCGTTACCTTTCCCGCAAAGTCGGTCTTTTCATTGGCAATTTCGATCATCCAATCGCAAAATCCGCGCAGAAAACCGCCCTCGCCAAACTGAATAATTTTTTCTTTCATGATTTAATCCTCCATAGCTCTGCTCAAATAAATTTATACTATTATCTATTATATATCATTTTTTTAATATTTCCATAAAAAATTTGCGAATTATCGGAAAGAATGCTTGAAAATTTTGATTTTTGATGCTATTATCAAAACCAAAAGGGGGCGAAGACTTGATCTACGAAAAATTTGAGGAAGGAAAGCAGTTTTATTTTCACCACGATAGAAAGGGTGAAAATAAAGAAGAAGCCAAACGGTCCAAGCATTATCATAACCTTTATGAGATCTATTTTATAACCGAAGGAACCTGCACTTATTTCATCGACGATAAATCTTATCGGCTGATTCCCGGCGATCTGGTTTTGATCCCCGAGGGAGTCATCCATAATACCGAATATAAAAATGCCAACCATTCCCGCCTTCTGATCAACTGCTCCCGCCGCTATATTCCGAAAGCGGTGATGCCGTTGCTCCCGCCTAAATCCTATCTTTACCGCAATCCCGCCATTGTCCATGAGCTTCGCTCCATTTTTGATCGGATCGAAAAGGAATATGAGCGGGAAGATCCTCTTTCCAAGGAGATGATCTCCTGCTATATGAATATGCTGTTTGTTCTGCTGGCGCGGAATAAAGACGCCTGCATCTCGGTAGCGGGCGGCAATGAATATATTGCCCGCGCTGTTGCGTATCTTCAAAAGAATATAACGTCGGAAATTTCCCTTCCTGCAATGGCCGCTCTCTGCTCGGTCAGCCCGGAGCATTTTTCCAGAATGTTTAAAAAAGAGACCGGCTTTGGCTTTTGCGAATACCTCAATCTTCTGCGGCTTCAAAAGGCCGAGGCAATGCTCAAGCAACCGGATTGCGGATCCATCGCCGCGGTGGCGCAGTCCTGCGGGTTCAATGATAGTAATTACTTTTCCGTTAAATTCCGCAACCAATACGGCATATCTCCCAAAAAACTTCAGCAGAATTATCGCAAATAAAAAATCCCGCCCTTGGGCGGGATTTAATTTTACTTGGGTGAGTTATACTATCAAGTGCAACACTTT
Organism: Clostridia bacterium; assembly: GCA_017442025.1. Taxonomy (GTDB): domain Bacteria; phylum Bacillota; class Clostridia; order Oscillospirales; family QAKW01; genus QAKW01. The sequence continues at coordinate 111 of JAFSBD010000089.1, read as the reverse complement.
AGCAAAACAAAATAGAAGTTCATACGAATCTCTGGTAGAATAAAGTTACCACACAATAAACACCGAAAGGAGATCCATATGAACTACCATCATCTTACCATAGAAGAACGT
>JAFSBD010000088.1 GCA_017442025.1 Clostridia bacterium | reverse complement strand
TGATGGGGCTTTTGGGCAACGGTATGAATTATTCTTCGCTGGAAGAGGCAGGGATCGAAGAGGCCGATCTGCTGATCGCCGTGACCGGCTCGGATGAACAGAACCTGCTTTGCAGCCTTTTTGCCAAAAAGAACGCACGTTGCTCTACCGTTGCGCGGATCCGCAACCCGATGTATCTAAAGGAGACCGAGTTCATTAAAGAGCAGGTCGGGCTCTCGGTTGCCATCAATCCCGAATATGCGGGCGCGCTTGAGATCTCCCAGATCCTGCGCTTTCCTTCTGCTATTGAGGTAAACTCCTTTGCCAAAAGCGGCGTGGAGATGCTGACCTTTAAGATCCCCCAAGGCTCGGTTCTGGACGGAAAGAACCTCACCTATGTCCGCACCAAGCTGGAAAGTGATGTCCTTTTCTGCGGGGTGGAGCGAGCAGGCGAAGTTTATATCCCTTCCGGCGCCTTTGAACTGCAGGCAGGCGATAAAGCAACCATCATGATCCGCCCCACCGAAGCCAATCAATTCTTCCGCAAGATCAAGCTGGATACTCATAGCGTCCGCAATGTTATGATCATCGGCGGCGGGACGGTTTCTTATTATCTGGCCCAGCTACTGCTTGCCTCCCATATCGATGTTCGGATCATTGAGCGGGATGAAGCGCGTTGCCATGAACTGGCCGAACTGCTCCCCGACGCTCTCATTATCCATGGAGATGCTTCCGATAAAAACCTCCTGCTGGAGGAGGGCATTAAGTCCATGGATGCCTTTGTTGCGCTGACAGGCTTTGATGAAGAGAATGTTTTGCTCTCCCTCTTTGCCAAAGAAATCAGCAACGCAAAGGTGGTCACCAAGGTGGACCGCCAGATCTTCTCCGAGTTGATCGAGAACCTGAATCTGGATAGCGTGATCCACCTGCATCGCATCACTACCGAATACATTCTTCAGCAGGTGCGCGCCAAGCAGAATGCGATGGGCAATAATATTGAAACCCTCTATAAATTAATGAACGGCAAAGCCGAAGCGGTTGAATTCAACATCAGCCAAAATGCCCCCGGAATCGGCGTTCCCCTGCGGGAGATGGCGCTCAAGGAAAACCTGATCATCTGCGGCATCAACCGCGGACGGCGGTTCATCCTTCCCGAAGGTGATACAGTTATTCAGCCGGGGGACCGTTTTTTTGTTTTTGGACGGATGAAACTAACCGATTTTAAGGATATTTTAAAATAACATTATGAATTTTTCGATTATTATATATATCGTTGGATATATCTTAAAAATTGAAGGCCTGCTGATGCTTCTGCCCGCCCTCACCGGGCTGATCTATCGGGAGCAGGAGGGCTGGGCCTATCTGATCTGCGCCGTTGCCATTGGCATTTTAGGGCTGCTCCTCACCGTAAAAAAACCGAAAAATCAGGTTTTTTATGCCAAGGAAGGGTTTGTTTCGGTGGCGTTGAGTTGGCTTGCTTTGAGCTTATTCGGCTGCATTCCCTTTATGCTCTGCGGCGATATTCCCCGCTTTGCCGATGCGCTTTTTGAAATGGCATCCGGCTTTACCACCACCGGCTCGTCCATCCTCAAGGATGTGGAAGCCATGAGCCATGCCACCCTTTTCTGGCGCAGCTTTTCCCATTGGGTCGGCGGCATGGGGATCTTGGTCTTTGCCCTTTCCATCCTGCCGCTGACAGGCGGGGCCACCATGCACCTGATGCGGGCGGAAAGCCCCGGGCCGCAGGTAGGCAAGATGGTGCCCAAGATCCGCGAAACCTCCAAGATCCTATATATTATC
>JAFSBD010000087.1 GCA_017442025.1 Clostridia bacterium | reverse complement strand
TTTATTCACATCTACCCCAAGTCCCGCCTTTTTCGGCAAATCTACATAGCCGTCTGTGAATTTAAAGTCTTCCTGATTATTAACATAATCAAGCACACTTTTGCCAACATTGTAATGAATACCAATGCTCTGCTCCTGAATTACCGCATTATAGCTTGTAGCATCAACATTAAGGCAGGCCGCCAAAGCAATGGGGCCCAAGGGACAATGTGGCGCGAGGGCAACATCATAGGCTTCCGCCATAGATGCAATCTTTTTGACCTCGGTAATTCCACCCGCATGGCTGAGGTCGGGCTGAATGATGTCCACACCGCCGATTTGTAAAAGTCGCTTAAAATCGTATCTGGAGAACAACCGTTCTCCGGTAGCAATTGGAATGTTGCAGGCGGCGGCAATTTCCGGAAAAGCCTCCATATTTTCGCACAGGACAGGCTCTTCGATAAACATGGGATCAAATTCCTCCAGTTTTTTTGCCAATACTTTTGCCATGGGCTTATGTACACGTCCGTGGAAGTCGATGGCGATGCCGAAATATTTGCCGCAGTTCTCTCTGATAGCGGCAACCCGCTCTAAAACCGCATCAATTTTATCATAGCTGTCAATCATCTGTAATTCTTCTGTGGCATTCATCTTTATGGCCTTGAAACCCTGTTCCATCTTTTCTTTTGCAGCTTTTCCTACATCAGACGGACGGTCGCCGCCAATCCACGAATAGACCTTCATCCTGTCGCGGCACTTACCACCCATTAGCTCATATACAGGGACGCCGAAAACCTTACCCTTAATATCCCAAAGGGCCTGGTCGATGCCGGAAAGAGCGCTCATAAGGACTCCGCCGCCGCGATAAAAGCCGGCGCGGTAGATGGTGTTCCAAAGATCCTCGATATGGGAAGGGTCCTTACCGATCAGATAGTCCTTATATTCCCGAACGCAGGCGAGGACCGCCGCCGCGTGGCCCTCCAGGACCGCCTCGCCCCAACCGACAAGGCCGTTATCCGTAAGGATCTCGACAAATCCCCAGCGCGGCCGCACAAAATAGGTGTTGACTTGCGTTATCTTCATTTATATCACCGCTTTTTTCCGTTTTATCGTTGCACCCGTCCCGAAGCGTTTCCCTTTGCAAGGGATTCCACCTCAAAAACGGATACGAGATTGAAATCCTGCTCAATGCTATGCTTCAGGCAGGAGGCTGCCACCGCGAAATTGATGGCCTTTTGCGCGTCGTATTCCGAAAGCAGGGCGTAGATAAGGCCTGCGCCAAAGCTATCCCCGCCGCCCACGCGATCCACGATATGGACGGTATATTTCGGAGAGAAGAAGGCTTGATCGTCGCTGTAGAGCATCGCCGCCCATTCGTTATCCGAGGCGGAAATACTGCCCCGCAGGGTGATCGCCACCCTTTCAAAGCCGAACCGTTCGGTCAGCTGGCGGGCAACGCTGATATATCCGTTGTGGTTGACCTTGCCTGCGGTCAGATCGGTATCTTCGGCCTCGATGCCGAAAACGTCCTTGGCGTCCTCCTCGTTGGCGATGCAAAGATCCACGTAGGGCATCAGCGCAGACATCACCTTTTGGGCCTCCCGGCGGGACCAAAGCTTATTTCTGTAGTTCAGATCGCAGCTGACCTTGACGCCAAGCGCCTTTGCGGCCTTGCAGGCTTCAAGGCAGATCTCGGGCAGGGCGCCCCCGAGGGCGGGGGTGATGCCGGTGAAATGAAACCAATCGGCGCCGTCCAGAAGTTCTTTCCAATTAAATTCAGCGGCATCCGCCTTTGCGATGGCGGAGCCTGCCCGATCGTAGATGACCTTGGAGGCTCTTTGGGAAGCCCCTTTTTCCACGAAATATAGGCCCAGCCGTTCGCCGCCGCGCAGGATCCCTTGCGTATCCACCCCATACCGCCGAAGGGCGTTGACGGCGCATTGCCCGATCTCGTGGGCGGGGACCTTGGAGATAAAGGCTGCATTCATCCCAAGGTTTGCAAGGGAAACGGCAACGTTTGCCTCGCCGCCCGCATAGCTTGCCTCAAATTTTTCCGCCTGAACGAAGCGTTGATACCCTTCCGGATTTAGGCGCATCATAATTTCACCGAAGGTAACGATCTTTTTCATCTTTATTTCTCCTCACTATTTAATTTCGAACGGTATTCCTTTGCCATAGCGCAAATTTTTTCGCAGCTTCCCGCCTTGATCCATTCTTTGTTGACAAGGTTTCCGCCGACGCCGACGCCAACGGCTCCTGCCGCCAAAAACGACGCGGCATTATTGGAATCAACGCCGCCCACGGCCAGGAACCGGATGTGGTTTAAGGGGCCGCAGACTGCCTTGACGTATGCCGCGGCATCCCCCACGCAGGGAAAGAGCTTGACAAAATCTGCTCCGGCGTTGTGTGCCCGTTTTGCTTCCGAGGGGGTATAGGCGCCCGGGATGGAGACCAGCCCCAATTCTTTGGTTTTTTGAATGACCGCCGGATCGGTATCCGGAGAGATAATATAGGCCGCGCCGGCATCGGCCGCCAGCATTACCAGCGTCGGGGAGGTAACGGTCCCCGCGCCGACGAGCATTTTATCGCCCATCTCCTCTTTGATCGCTTGGATGGTCTTGGCGGTTTCGGTAAAGGTTTCGGGCGCTTTTTGATTAAAGGTCACCTCCACCAAGGTGATGCCGCCCTCGTATAAGGCCTTGGCGGCGGCAACCGCTTCTTCACGGTTCAGCCCGCGAACGATGGCGATGATTTTTTGCTTGCAGATCTCTTTTATAACGACGTCGCGCATAAAAATACCCCCTTTTTAATAAACGGCTTTTCTTTTGCCCCTTTTTATGTTATTATAGAATAAATTTATAACACAGTCTTGCCAAATAAACAAAAGAATATGCCAATTTTTGCTGTACGGGAGGAGCGCGTATGCGGATCCAATTTGATATCGAGCGCGAACGAAGCCGCGAATTATATAAACAGACCGTCGACGATAATATCGACGGGCAATGTCAGTTCAACTTTCATTCCCAGATCGAATTATATTTTGTGGACGAGGGGGAGATCGACGCGTGCATCAATACCCATCGGCAATTGCTGAAAAAAGATCAGATGGCGGTTGCGTTGAGCTATGATTCCCATTTGTTCCGCTCGATGGGGCGCTCAAGGTCGAGCATCCTGATCGTCCCGCCCGACCTTTGCAGGGAATTTACGGCGGCGGTCCAAAACAAGCAGATCCAAAATCCCTTCATCTGTGATGAGGAAACGGTGAAAAAAATAAAGTTCTTTTTGGAAGCCCTCAAGTCGGATGGAAGCAACGAGGTCCGGCGGCGGGGGTATATCTACGTCATTTTGGGGATCGTATTGGATCATCTTTTTTTGGAAAATACCCAAGCTGCGATGGATACCGGGCTTTCTTCAAGGATCCTCTTTTTCCTCAACCAAAACTTTCGCGGCGAGATCAGCCTCGATTCGCTGGCGGCGGCTTTTGGTTACAGCAAGGCCTATCTTTCCCGCTATTTCAAGGCCTCCTTCGGCATCGGCATCAACCGATACGTAAATATTCTTCGCTTGAGAAACGCCATGCTGCTGATGCGGGACGGAAAAAATACCCATATCTACTGCGCCTTGGAAAGCGGATTCACTTCAATACGGACATTTTATCGTGTGTTTAAGAGTGAATTTGGTTGTACACCAAGCGACTATTTCGCATTACATAATGGTCATAAAAATTAGAAAGAGAAATAATTTATTGTTCTCCGTATATCTTCCAACCAGTTTTTCCGCCTCCTAAGAAAATTGTTTTGATTTTTATACTATTTGGGATAAAGTAAAGGTGTCGAAATCACTTCTGACTTCGACACCTTTTTTGTTTTATGATGCGTCTTTTTTACCTGCTCTTTTGCTACTTAATTTGCGGTTTTGAGCATATTTTCGATAAAGATGCCGTAGCCGGCGGTGGGATCGCTGATCAGCACGTGGGTCACCGCACCGATGATCTTGCCGTTTTGCAGGATGGGGCTGCCGCTCATGCCCTGCACGATCCCGCCCGTTTTGGCCAAGAGGCGCTCGTCCGTTACCTGAATGCAGAGGTTTCTTAATTCCGATAAGTTATTATTGACCTTTGTTATACGAATAGTATAGGCTTCGGGGGCGTTTGCGCCAAGGGTGCAGAGGATCTGGGCTTCGCCCACCTCCACCTCGTCCTTGAGGCCGACGGGGTAGCTGACCCCCTCAAAGGGGGAAGCGGCGAGGCCGAAAAGGCCTGCATCGTTGTTGGTGGTAACGGTGCCGAGGGTGCGGTCCGCCAGGCGGCCTAAGAGCTCGCCGGGGTCGCCCGCCTCCCCGGCGCGAACGCCGGTGATCTCGGCGGTAACCAGCGTTCCCCGCTCCACCGGCATGGTCAGCCCTGTATCCACATCGGAGATGGAATGGCCCAGCCCCGCAACGGTATTGGTCTGGGGGTCATAATAGGTGAGCGTTCCCAGGCCTGCGGTACTGTCCCGTACCCAGAGACCAACGGTATAGCCCTCCTCGGTCTTGGCGGGGGTTACCCAAACGGTCTGAGTGCGTTGGTTGCGGCGGATGGTGGCCTTTTGCCGTTTGCCGCCGCATTTTTGCACCTGCTCCCGCAGGTCAGAATTGGAATGGATCTCTTCATTATTATAGGTCAGGATAATATCCCCTATCTGAATGCCCGCTTTCACCCCGGGACTCTCTTCCTCGGTATCCACAACGATCACCCCTTTGGTATATAATTTCACGCCGAAGGGCGTGCCCAAAACCGTCAGTTGCTTTTGGGAGATCTGATGGACGGTGGCGTCCTTGATGGGAAGCAGGCCGAAAAGCTTGACCTTGGCGGAATAGCTTTCCCCTTCCGCGCTTTCTCCCTCCAGCGTATAGATGACGCTATCGGTGGGGGACTGGCCGGGATAGCAAGAATATTCCGATGGAATTTGCGTATAATAAAAACCGAATAACGCGGCGGCGGTGCATAAAGCCGCCGGGATCCTTAAAAATTTAAAAAACTTTTTCATCGTCTTGACACCTCACAATAGATAGTGTTTGACGATGGATTTTAGATATGCAATTCAGTTTTTGGCAAACAAAAAATGCGATGCAAACGCATCGCATTTTTTTAATAAACCATAGATAAAAGCGGGTTTTCCGCGGTGCAGCGGGCGAGTTGAAAATCGCCCAGCAGGGTATCGGTCTGCTCCTGAGTGGGGAGGGGTGCCTTGGCATCCACCGGACGAAGGGTAACGGTGCATTTATCGAAATTTCCGAAATAATAAATGCGCTGATTGCCCTTTTTGTCGAAGCCCACCTTTTCGGTTAGAGCGCTGGATTTCCGCAGGTTGAGATCCCGCAAGGTGCGGGGCAGGGTGGCCCCCACCTCAATATCCAGAAAATATTGCTGATCCGCGGCGGAGAAGCAATAGGAATAACTGTATTTCCCGCTGCTGTTCAGGTAAAGCTGACGGAAGCGGGCGGTGCGGGGCAGAAAAGAGGGAACGATGATCAGCGAGGAATCCGCATAATAGTTCTTCTTATACCCCAAGGCGGTGCCTTGGCTCAGATCGTCCAGGAAAAACTGCAGGCTGGCATAGGTGGTAGTGGTCGCATTCTCGATCTCGATGGGTATGGTGGGATCGGCGGGAGCTTGCTGCTCCGGCTCTTGCGCCTCGGCATCCTCGCCCTTTGATTGATCATCCTCGGCGGAAGGCTCTTCCCCTTCATCGCCGACGTCGACGGGGGCTTTGTTTTCGCCCTCGGCCTCCTCATCGGGGGTGGCGGAGGGCTTTTGGGTTCCTTTATTTTCGTCCGGCTTTGCCGCGCTGTCCCCCTTTTGCTCGTCATCGGCGGTGCCGCTGAGAAAATCCTCGGCATCGGGATCTTTTTCGGGTTTGGTGGAGGGAGATCCGGAAATGATGGTATCCATATCGCCCATACTGTCTTCAATATATTCGGGGCGGTTGAGCCAGAAGGAAAGGCCAACGGTCAGCGCAAGCACCGCCGCGGCGGCGCTGAGGGAAAGGGGCAGGATGAGCTTGCGCTTGGGAGCGGGTTGGGTCTCTTTTTCCAGATAGAGAT
>JAFSBD010000086.1 GCA_017442025.1 Clostridia bacterium | reverse complement strand
CTTTTTATATTGGGGAATGGAGCGAATGGAGGGCGGCAAGGCCTTTATCATCAACTACCTTTGGCCGCTGATGATCGTCCTTTTCGCCTGCATCATCCTCAAAGAGAAATTTACCCTGCAAAAACTGGTTGCCACCTTCCTATCCTTCGGCGGCGTGATCCTCATCACCGCGGGCGATATCGCAGGCGGGACCGATCCGCTGGGGGCTCTTTTCTGCGTCTGCGCAGCGGTGTCCTACGGGCTGTTTTCGGTTTTGAATAAAAAATGCAATTATAATAACTATCTGGCGATGATGCTCTATTATCTCTTCGCCTTTCTGCTGGCGGCGGGCTATCTTGCCATTGAGGGCGGGCAATTGCTCCCCACCCTTTCTCAGATCCCCGGCCTGCTCTGGAGCGGCATCTTCACCTATGCCATCGCCTATACCTTTTGGGCGCTGGCGCTGGCGGACGGAGAAACGGCCAAGATCTCCAATCTTGCCTATATTACCCCCTTCCTCTCCCTGGTATGGACAACCCTGATCTTAAAAGAACCCTTTGATCCCCTCGCCCTGCTGGGGCTGCTCTTGATCGTCGGCGGGATCTTAATTCAAAATATCAAATCAAAAAAAGAATAAGATCCCGGCTCACCCAATTGTGGACAGCCCCCTTTTATCCCAAAAACGTTCAAATGGGATGAAGATCACGTTGGGGCGATCCCGAAGGCGTATATTGATACGTTGAGCGGTCGCACCTACGTGAAGACATTAAATAGGACCTGCTTTGGATACCCAAAGCAGGTCCTTTCTTTATTCATTGTCGGTCTTCGCCCATTTCAACGTTTTTCATAGCAACAGAATGTGGCTAACCGCTTAGCACATTCCGCTAAGGACGAGATCCTTGCCCACTCCTTGGGATTATGAATGTCCGCCCCTTCCACGCCGATAGAATCCACGCAGGGCGTTCCGCTCTCGGTGATCTCTGCCGCATCGGAGCCGCCGATGGCCTCGCCCGGCTCCAGGATGGGCAATCCCCACTCTGCATAGCACCGATTCATCTTCGCCAAAAGCTCCTCGTTGCGTTTGGCCTCTTCCATCGCAGGGCGGGTTTGGGAAATAATCAAGGTCGTTTTGCAGCCCTCAATATAAACCCGATCGGCGATCTTCTGCAGATCTGCCCTGATCTGCTCCAACTGCTGATTGGTGGCAAACCGAATGTTGATCCCCACGCGGCAACGCCCCGCAACGGTATTGATGGCCGACCCGCCCTCGATCAGGTCGCAGGATGCGGTCAGCCCATGATGGTCTTTATATTTTTCGATCTCTAAAATCTTATGGGCGGCTTCCGCAATGGCATTGGCGCCCAGAATGGCGCACTGGCTGGCATGGGCCTCCACCCCCTCGATATCCAGATAGACCGAGAGGATCCCCTTGCGGATCAAAACCGCCGTATTGCCGTTTTGCCCCTCCAGGTTCAAAAAGGCCTCTGCCCCTTGGGCAACCGCGCACATATAGTTGATGGTCGCCTTTTTGCTCATATCGCTGCTCCCCTCTTCATCGGTCTGCAAAAGGAGATGGATCTTGCGGCCGCGGTAATTTAACTGATCCAGGGCGTCCATCGCCAACATCGCGCCGATGATCCCGCCCTTGCAATCGGTAACCCCGGGGCCATAGATGGTATCCCCTTCCAGGCGAACCGGGGGATTGCCGAAAAGTCCAACGGGATGGACGGTATCCAGATGCCCCGAAAGAAAGATTCCTTTGCCGGGCAGATCGGGATTGAGGGTGATCCAAACAACATCCCCTGCCCCCTTCATTGGCTCGATATGCACCTTCCAGCCCTTTTTGCGCGCCCATGCGGCAATATACGCGCCCGCCGCATCCACCCGCTCCTTATCGTTGGTGGGGCTTTCCAGATTGCAAACATCCTGCCAGATCTGAATATATTCTTCGTTTAAAGCGTCAATTTTCTCCAAAAGTCCTTCCATTTTTCCACCTCATTTATTCCCATCAACTCATGGTTTGGGATACTTTCTTAATAATATAGCCGTCCTTCCCTTGCAAGATCATGTCGGTATCCTTATTGTTTTCATTTAACGCGATCATCCTTTGCCGAAATCTAAGGGAAGGCAGATCGATCTGACCGTTTTTCCAAATGGTAATCAATTTCAAAATGCGGGTGTCCTTTTTAAGCGCCAATTCTTCGCAAATCGCTCCGCTTAGATCATCGATGGCTGTATAAATACAATGGTTGCTTGTCCAAAGAACCGTTACCTGCGAAGCCTTCAAGGTCTTCTCATCCGTAAGCGCTCTTTTGGCAATATCGAATAACTCCTGCAAAACGTCCTCACCGCCTTTAAGTGTATTATAGCATAAAAGCGGTGGAGGGGCAAGGATAAATGAAATATGACTGCGCCATATGAAATAATCCTTGCGGATTATGAAATATTTTGCTATCGCAAAATGTGAAATAAAATTCGTTTCTTCATATGCCGTAGGCATATTTCATACGCGAAGCGTATTTCATATTGCGTAGCAATATTTCACTCGTTCCAACGG
>JAFSBD010000085.1 GCA_017442025.1 Clostridia bacterium | reverse complement strand
GTAAAACCGTTGCAGATTTCGGCGCATCAACCGGCGGATTTTGCCAGGTTTTGTTGGAATGTGATGCCGCGAGAGTTTATGCCGTCGATATCGGAACAGCTCAATTGCACCCAACGATTAAAGAGGATCCGCGCATCATTAACATGGAGCACCATAACGCCCGTTACCTTAAAGCAGATGATTTCCCCGAACCGATTCATGCAATTACTGCAGATCTATCTTTTATTTCAATCAAAGCCATTCTGCCGGCAATCCGAGATACTTTAGTTGAGGATGGGGAGGCCGTTGTTTTAATAAAACCTCAATTTGAAGCAGGCCCACAGAATTTGAGCAAAAACGGTGTTGTTCGCGATCGGAAAGTTCAGCTTCGCGTCATTGAAGAAGTCGCTTTATTTGCGCAAAATTGCGAATTTGCGATCAAAGGAATCGCATTTAGCGGACTGGCAGGCGAGAGCGGAAACCGCGAATATCTTCTTTATTTAGTAAAGGATGAAACATCATCCATCGATATTTCTTCCGCCGCCCATGCGGCGGTATATTCGGAGGATCATTATGAATAAAATCGGAATTATTGTGAACCCCGAAAAAGATCCGGAACTGATTTGTTTGCATAGAGTTCTCGATCTTTTAAAACAAAATGATTATACCTATGCTGTATCCTGTTGCGATTATAAGCCGGATATTTCCTTTGATTTTTCTTCACCGGAGGAATGCTTTTCCGATGCTTCGCTGGTACTTACTTTAGGCGGGGACGGCACACTTTTGAGAGCGGCCTCCTATGCAATTCAATATGATGTCCCGCTTTTGGGAATCAATCTCGGGCATCTTGGTTTTTTGGCCGAATTAGAAGACAATGAATTAGAAGAACTTCCCGCTATCTTAAGCAATGGTTTTGATTGCACTGAACGGATGATGCTCAAAGTGTCGGTTATTCGCAATAATAAAAGCATTGTGGAAACCACAGCATTAAACGATGCGGTTATCCGAAGCAAAAACGGAAAACCGGCTCATATTGTTATCGCGGATCATAGCATCGATTTGCTTGATTACTTTTGTGATGGCTTTATTATCGCCACTCCGACCGGATCTACCGCGTATTCTATGAGTGCAGGCGGACCGATCTTAGAACCGCGCTCGGATAGTATCGTTGTTACGCCTATTTGCCCCCATACTTTAGGTTCAAGATCTGTTGTTTTCGGTATTGCCCAAAAAGAATTAGATGTTCGGGTTGCAAACGCCGAACGGATTCAGCCGATTTTGGAATGCGACGGTGCTGAACTCGCCTGCCTTTCAGAGGGCGACTATGTTTCGATCACCCGCCATTCCAAGCCTTTACGCTTGGTTAAACTGAGCAACAAAAGTTTTTATAAAGTGCTGAACGAGAAAATCAGCCGGAGGATGTCATGAAAAATTTAAGGCAAGAGGCTATACTCAAGATCATTGATGAGCAAGCTGTTTTTACCCAGGAAATGCTGGTTTCCATCCTGCAAGAGCAAGGCTGGAACGTAACCCAAGCAACGGTCTCCCGCGATATTAAAGCACTTGGTTTGCGTAAGGCTTCCGACGGAAGAGAAACCCGCTATGTAAAACCTGCAGTGGGCACTCCACCGTTGCCCACACAAGTCCACGCCAACACCATTCTAAATAACGGTATTATCGATGTTATCAATGCGCAAAACTTTGTTATCGTCAAATGCTATGCCGGTATGGCGGGGGCAGTGTGTGCAACCATCGATAGCATGCATCTCCAGGGTGTTGCCGGTTCCATTGCGGGGGACGACACTATTTTCATTTGTACCCTTAATAATGAATACGCTGTTAAAATCAGAGCCCTTCTTATCGGCGCAAGGGAATAGGAGTATCGAATGTTAACTGCATTGCATATTGAAAACATTGCAATTATTGATCAACTGGATGTTGAATTTCAAAAGGGGTTTTCGGTCCTAACAGGAGAGACCGGTGCGGGTAAAAGCATTATCATCGATTCCATTCAATTGCTACTTGGAAATAAGGCATCCAAAAACCTGATCCGAACAGGGGCAGAGTATGGAGTTGTCAGCGCTTGCTTTTGCGACCTATCCAAAGAAGCTCTTGAGATATTAAGTGAAAACGATTTATCTCCCGACGACGATGGTAATATTGCCATCTATCGAAAAATCGGCGCAGACGGTCGAAATAACGCGCGGATCAACGGTGTAACAGTTGTTGTTTCTTTGTTGAAACAATTAGGCGAACACTTGATTAATATTCACGGTCAGCATGATGGTGTATTATTGCTGGATCCTCGCCGTCACCTTGGATATCTTGATGAATTTGGCAACATAGGTTGCGAAGAGTATTCCAAGGCATACGCAAAGGTCAAGGCACTTCGAAATGCTTTGACAAAAGCAAAAGAAGATGAATTAAACAAAGAAACGCGTCGCGCAGAGCTTATATCGTATCTTGAAGAATTGGATCGTTGCGATCTAAAGATGGGAGAATACGATGATTTAATGAATCGGCGGAAGAACTTGATGCTGAACGCCGATATTACCGAAGCATTGAATGTGGCGGCCAATGCCATTTATGATAGTGAAATGCCCGCTGCCCAGCAAGCCAAGATTGCGCTGGATAGCATTGTTACTGTCGAAAAGAATTTGCCCCAGGGCGAGGAACTTTCAAAACGCCTTGCGCAACTTTCCGCCGAATTAGACGATATCGGAGCGGAACTCGGTAAATTGTTCGACCACTATGCAGGAGAACAAATGGATCCCGATCAGATTGAAACCCGCCTGGATGAGTTGGATAAGATCAAGAAAAAATACGGCCCTGCCGATGAGCAAGTTCTGGCTTGCCGTAAGCATTACCGCGAAGAATTTGACCGTCTGGACCAAGGCGCAGAGTATATCGAAGGTCTTGAAAAAGAGTTTATTGAAGCGCGCACCGTTTTAGACCGATGCGCGCAGACACTTTCAGAGCAACGAAAAAAAGCGGCAACTAAGATGAAGAAAAGCCTTCAGGAGGAACTTGCATATCTGGATATGCCTAAAATTCAATTTCAGGTAATTGTTGAGGATCGTCTCAATGAGCGTGGCGGAATCCGTTATCGGGATAACGGTAAGGATCATGTTGAGTTCTTTCTCTCCGCCAATGCAGGGGAGTCCCCTCGACCATTGGCAAAAATTGCCTCCGGCGGTGAACTTTCCCGCATTATGCTTTCGATGAAATCCGTTTTGAACCAAAGTTATGATACCGTCATCTATGATGAAGTCGATACCGGCGTTTCCGGTGCAACAGCCGAAAAGATCGGCAAAAAACTCCATGCAGGAGCAGGGGAGCGGCAAGTATTCTCAATTACCCATCTTGCGCAGATTGCTGCCTGCGCCGATCATCACTATAAAGTTTCCAAAACAACGGTAGATGGACGCGTTCAATCGCAGATATGCCAATTGGATCAAAACGAGAGAGTGCGCGAAATTGCCAGAATCATGGGCGGTGAAGAACTATCTGACACCCTTTTAAAGAGTGCAGAAGAAATGATTACTAATAATAAAAATAAAGATTGACATTCCAAAATGTGTATGTTATAATCTTTTAAGCCGCGTATGTCAGGTCTTAATGGGAAACCAACCTGCCATAGCGAGTTTTCTTTAAGAAAGTGAGGTGCTTTGTAATGTACGCAATTTTTGAAACCGGCGGTAAGCAATACAAAGTGCAGGAAGGCGACACTCTTTTTATCGAGAAGTTGGACGCCGAAAACGACAGTGTTGTTACCTTTGACAAGGTTGTAAGCGTTGGCGAAGGCAAGAAGCTGAAGGTAGGTAAGCCCTATGTTAAGGGTGCTACCGTTGAGGCTACCGTGATCAAGAGCGGTAAGGAAAAGAAGATCATCGTTTATAAGATGAAGCCTAAGAAAAACTACCGCAGAAAGCAGGGTCACAGACAGCCCTATACCAAGATCCAGATCAATACCATCAACGCCACCGCGCCCAAGGCTGAAGCATAAATTTATGACGATCCTCAGGATCTACCGTAAAGGAACGCTTTATACCGGCTTTGAATGCGAAGGGCATAGCGGATATGCCGAAGCAGGGAGCGACATTGTATGCGCCGCTGTTTCAACCGCTGTCCAGTATTGCATCAACTGCGGTGAAAAAATCGATCGGGTTCCTATGCAGCTTACTGTTGATCAAGATGCTGCGTTGATCCGATGTTTCAGCAAGAAGCCAAACGCTCAGTTTTCAAAACATATTGAGATTTTGGTTGAGCTGGGAAAGAGCATTGCAAAGGATTATGCAATGTATTTTAACCTTGAAATAATGGAGGTGTAACAAATGTTGTTTAATATTCAGTTTTTTGCGCATAAAAAAGGTATGGGCTCTACCAAGAACGGCAGAGATTCCGAATCCAAGCGCCTGGGTGTGAAGAGAGCCGACGGTCAGTTTGTTTTGGCCGGCAATATTCTGGTTACCCAGAGAGGGACAAAGATCCATCCCGGTAACAATGTAGGCCGTGCTTCTAACGACTCTTTGTTTGCTCTGATCGACGGCAAAGTGAAGTTTGAGCGTGTTGGCCGCGACAGAAAAAAGGTTTCTGTTTACGCTGTAGAGTAATTCAGCATAAAAATCCCGGATCTTTCCGGGATTTTTTTCGTTTAAATCCAATCGCAAAGGAGACGATTGCATCATGTTTGTTGATGTTGCAAAAATATGGATCAAAGCAGGGAAAGGCGGCGATGGTGCTGTTGCTTTCCACCGCGAAAAATATGTTAATGCAGGCGGTCCCGACGGTGGCGACGGCGGCAGAGGCGGCGACATTATCTTTAAGGCTGACCGTAATCTGAATACTTTGATGGATTTCCGCTATAAGAGAAAATATGTTGCTGAAAACGGCAAAAACGGCGGGACCAATCAGTGCACCGGTGCCGGTGCGCCTCCTTTGATCATTAAAGTTCCCTTCGGCACCTTGATCAAGGATGCTGAGACAGGCTTGCTGATCAAGGATCTTTCCGACGATCAGCCCTTTATCGCTGCACGCGGCGGAAACGGAGGGTGGGGAAACCAGCATTTTGCAACTCCCACACGTCAGATCCCTCGTTTTGCCAAGCCCGGCCAACCGGGCGAAGAATTTCATATCCAATTGGAATTGAAACTGATTGCCGATGTGGGCTTAATTGGTTTTCCCAATGTTGGTAAATCTACTTTCTTATCAGTTGTATCTTCTGCGAGACCCAAAATCGCCAATTATCATTTTACAACCATGACACCGAACCTTGGTGTTGTTGATTATTTTGGAAACGGCTATGTTATCGCCGATATTCCCGGCATTATTGAAGGTGCTGCAGGCGGTGCCGGATTAGGAACCGCCTTTTTGCGCCATGTGGAGCGTTGCAGAATGCTTCTTCATCTGGTGGATGTTGCAGGAACAGAAGGGAGAGACCCTATTGAGGATTTTGAAATCATCAATAGGGAACTTCAGTCCTATTCGCCCACATTAGCCGCCCTGCCTCAAATCGTTGTCGCCAATAAATGTGATGCGGTTTACGATGAGGAAATGAAGGAACGCTTTATCGCTCATGTAGAAGCAAAGGGTTATCCTGTTTTCTGCATCTCTGCCGCAACTAAAAATGGCTTGGAGCCCTTGCTGGGTAAAACCGGCGAATTGCTTGAAACCCTGCCTAAAACCAAGGTTTTTGAAGCGGAATATGTTAAGCCGGCCGTTCCTTCTGAAAAGGATAAAGCCTTTACGGTTAGAAAAGAAAACCGCACCTTTATTGTTGAGGGCGAATGGCTCTTTAAGATCCTTGACACCGTTCATTTCGATGATTATGAGTCTATGAACTTCTTCCAGCGTGTTCTTCAGAGCAACGGTATTATTGATAAGTTGGAAGAACTGGGTATCCAGGAAGGCGATCCTGTTCAGATCGGGGATCTGGAATTCGATTATATTCGTTAAGAGGTATTTATGGATCAATTTACCGCCTTGGCTAAATATTACGATCGTTTTGTCGGCGCTGATTACGATAAGATGGCCGATTTTATCGATCATAAAATCAAAGAGTTTTTTCCTTCCGCAAGTCTCGTTTGTGATATAGGATGCGGAAGCGGAACACTCACCCTTGCCTTGCTTGAAAAAGGGTATGATATGATCGGTATTGACGGAAGCGTTGAGATGCTCTCGGAAGCCATTAACAAACGTGAAGAGGTAGAAAATGGGGAAAAAGCACTTTTCCTTTGCCAGCAATTGCCCGAATTTGAACTCTACGGAACCGTTGACTGCGTTGTGTCTACCTTGGATACCTTGAATTATCTTACTGAAACGACTGATCTGGAGCGCTTGTTCCATTGGTTCAACAACTATTTGAATCCTAACGGATTGTTGATCTTTGATATTAATTCTTTATCTAAATATCAAGATGTATTGGATGGTCATTGCGCTGTCTACGACGAAGAGGATGTGTTTATGACCTGGCACAGCCGATTTGAGGAAAATCTATGTCGGCATAAACTCTCCGTCTTCTCTAAGAGCGGCAACTCCTATCAGCGATCCGATGAAGAACAAATTCAACGCTACTATTCTGTTGAGTATATCCGAGAGCTTCTTAATAAATATCATTTTAAATTAGTATGTATGGTCGACGATTATTCTGATAACTTACCGGTTGAGCGATCCCAACGTCTAACATTTGTCGCAATAAAGGAGAATTAATATGAAAAACCCCGGCATTTCTATCCTTTCTGATAATGGAATGGTACGTGGATATTTTTTAAACACAAAGGAGCTGGTCCAACAGGCTTTTGATTATCATAAAACCGCACCGGTCGTAACAGCAGCTCTCGGCCGCTTACTGACTGCTACTGCTATCATGGGCCGTACACTAAAAAATGATTCCGACCTTATCACTCTGCAAATCGAAGGGGATGGGCCGATTAAAACCATTTTGGCAACCGGTGATCGAAAAAGCAACGTTAAAGGTTATCCCGGGGTATCGATTGTTGATCTCCCCTTAAATAAGCATGGAAAATTAGATGTCAGCGGAGCGATCGGTTTCGGAACTCTTACCGTTTTGCGAGATAATGGGGAAGGGGAACCTTATGTCAGCCGCACAGAACTTGTCAGTGGCGAAATTGCTGAAGATATTACTCATTATTATGCAACCAGTGAGCAAACGCCTACTGTTTGTGCCTTGGGCGTTTTAGTAGACCGTGATTATTCAGTTAAATCTTCCGGCGGTTTTATCCTGCAACTGTTACCAGGCGCAGATGAAGAAACCATTGAGATCCTGGAGGAAAATCTTCAGAAGGTTTCAAACGTATCCTCTATGTTTGAGCATACCTCCAATGAGGAAATCGCAAACATATTAATGGATCGTATCCCATATCATGTTAACGAGCGATGGAATGCATCCTATTCTTGCAATTGTTCCAAAGAAAAAACTGAAAAAGTATTACTAAGCCTTGGCAAAAAGGATCTGGCCGAACTGATTGAAGATGGAAATCCTGTTGAACTCTGCTGCCATTTTTGCGACAAAACCTATACTTTTTCGTCTGAGGAACT
>JAFSBD010000084.1 GCA_017442025.1 Clostridia bacterium | reverse complement strand
GCTTTCGCTGATCAATGAGCCCCTATTGGTGGACGCTCTTTCCTATGAATTATTGGGCCTGCAGGCGCGCATGAGTTTTCTGATTGCCGAAGCCAAGGCACGGGAAACAGCTTGATGAAAAAATATGCACAAAATTTATGCGTTTTAATTAGCTAATTTAAACAATTGTGAAATTTATCTTGAACTGACTGATTTCATGTGCTATACTATAAGCGATATATTATATATACTCATATATTGGCTAATTCAGGAGGTATGCAGATGAAAATCAAGAGAATCCTGGCGGTTTTGCTGGTTGCAATGATGGTGATTTCCTTCGCCGGTTGTAACTATATTGCAAGACCCTATGGCGCAGCAAACAACGGAGAAGATATCAGCGGTATGCTGAGTGATCTTTTAAAAGTGACCACATTTGATTACGAAGATCCCCCGGAGCCCGAAGAGCCTGAAGAACCCGAAGAGCCCGAAGAGCCCGAAGAGCCCGAAGAGCCTGAGGATAACGAGCCCGAAGAGCCCGAGGCGCCCAAACCGGTCTATACTCCCTTCACATCCATCTTCGATGCAGAGGCTCTTTTGAGCAAGATCGAGACCCTCATCAAGACCATGAAGGATATCAACGGTCCTGCCAACAGTGCCACCGGTGTCGGCGATGAGTTGCTCAAAGGCCGTTCCATCAAGATCATGGTTCCCGATAATTTCCCCATCGCAGAGGAGCATGAAGCGGTTAAGGCTCTTGCTTCCCAGTATGGTTGCTCGGTGAATGTCCGCCGCGCAGGCTTGGGCGAGAACTATATTGCCGCCTGCCGCAATGCGGTTCTTTCCGGCGATAATGTGGATATGATGTATGTCGATAACGGTATCTGGGGTGATATTCATACCTTCACTCAGCCGATCGATAGCTTTATCAATTTCGATCTGGGCAATAAGATGGATACCTTCACTTCCGCTTATTCCGAGAAGTTCTTTGTCCAGGATATTCTGGATCCCACCGTTGTGAATCATTATGTGGCGGCCGGTATGGGCGCGCCCTATCTCCTGACCTATAATAAAAATAATGTAAAAACTGCTACTCTGCCTGCCGAGAAGGTTACCATCGACGGTAAGGAAGTAACCCTGCGTGAGATTTTGGTTACCGATCCTGTTGAGATGTATGAAAAGGGTGCTTGGGGCATCAACGCCTTCACCGCTATGCTGAAGGCCAGCACCACCAGCTCCAATGTCGGCCTGGCATCCGAGATCGACCGTCTGGATGGTCTGGATATCTGGTATGGTATGGAAGATTTCCAAGGCTTTACCATCAATTCCACCAACGCCAAGACCGAGTTTAATGCAGAGATCGAAGAAGAACTCGCCGTTGTCAATAAGACGGTCGATGCCGTTCAGAATTGGTATTGGAACACCAAGGGTGCCGATTCCAAGAGCCTGATCGGTGCTTTCGAAAAGGAATCTGCTTATACCGACGGTGTTGTTTACGAAAAGCTTCTGAATAAATATACCGGCTCCAACGGTGCAAAGTCCTATGCTTTTGTCGGCAGCGATCTGCAGGATCTTGCTACTTTGGATAAGCTTTCCAAGGAATTGGGCGGCGAATGGGATTTCGTTGGTTATCCCTACGGCCTGACCTATGAGAATACATACCGCGCAATGTCTGTCGAAGAGTTCACCGCCGCAACCGAAGCGGAAGAGGGCTCGGAAGACGAGATCGTTACCCCCGTTGCCGGTTGGGTCGGCGGCTTCGCTGTTATGAAGACCTGCGCCAATCCTTCCGTTGCTCTGCGTGTTGCTGAAGAGTATGTAAAGATTTGGAAAGAAGATTATGAAGCTCCCTATGTTAAACTGATGACCGATGCCCAAAAGGCTCGTTATGAGGATATGAAGGAGAACATCGGTGTTTCCTTTATCCGTGCATGGGCCGAAAAGGGTGCAACCGTCAACGAAGCATATCCCGGCTATAGCAAGTATATCTACGGTATGGAAGCCGGTGTCAACGGCAGTTCCATGACCTCTCAGGATCCCAATAAGTTCTCTACCACTCGTTCCAGCTATCTGGCGTTGGTATTCTTCGACGGTAATCCTGATCTGGTTACCCATCCGATGTATCATAAAGATGAAACCCGCGGCATCTATAATCCCTCGGTTCAGACCACCTGGAGTGGCTTTATGGAGGGTGCTCCCAGTAGCTCTGCGGAAGCGGCCAAGGATTCCGGTAGCGTTGCTCGCATTCTGAATGCCAGCATGTTGCCCGCAACCATCCTCTTCCCCTGGTAAGCCAAACAAAATATAAAAGGGATGCGTTTGAGGCACACTTCCGAAAGGAAGTGTGCCTCAGCTATATTCGTGCAAAGCACGAGCGATATAACTAAAGTTGCGATATGCATTTCGCGCATACCTCGCCTTTGGTGAGATATGCTAAATGCGCGATATACGGCTTCGCCGTTTGAAAAAATGCACGAATATAATATCGCAAAAGCCGAAAGGCTTTTATATCGCTTTCTTTTTTAAATATCTCGCCATAGGCGAGGATTTTAAAAATAAAATATCGCTGCAAACCGAAGTTTGCAATATCGCTTAATTCCGGCTCAATGTATATAATCTACTATGACACTTTCGCAGATCGAAGGTGTTTTTTTCTTTTGCCAAAAGAAAAACGGAGAAACTTCATAAAGAAGTAATCTCCGTTATATTTCTTATTTAAGTTATTTATTTGCCTGCTCAAAAACGTATTCGACCAATGCATCCTTTTCGATAGCGTGATCGAACCGCACCGTTGCGGTCTTTAATCCGGCCAGGTTTTTGGGAATGGGCAGGCCGCTGAGGGCGGATAACCGGTCCAGGCAATCGAATTCATCGGCCGCAGGCTCTTCGCCCAAGGCTTCCAAAACAGCATGGGGAAACTTAAAGGGAGAGGCGGTGGAAAGAACGATCACCGGCTCCGAGGCTTCCTTTTTATATTCCTCGCTCACCGCCCAGGCAACAGCGGTATGGGTATCCATCAGATAGCCATAATCTTTCCAGACGCGGGCGATGGTTTCGGCAGTTTGCTGATCGCCGCAGAATCCGGCGGAAAATTCCTTTTGGATCTTATTCAGCATCTCGGCGGGTACTCTATAGCTACCCTCTTCGTTGAGCTGCTTCATCAGGCTTGCTACCAGCTCATCGTTGCCATCGCTCATCATAAAGAGCAGACGCTCTAAGTTGCTGGAAACCAAAATATCCATGGACGGAGAGGTAGTCTTATAGAAGGGACGCTTGCGGTCGTATAAACCTTCGTTTAAGAAATCGGTCAGCACCTTATTCTCATTGGAGGCGCAGATGAATTTTTTCACCGGCAGGCCCAGCTTCTTGGCAAAATAGCCGGCCAGAATATCGCCGAAATTGCCGGTGGGAACAACATAGGAAACCTCATCCCCGATGGCGATCGCACCTTCCCGCACCAAGTCGGCATAGGCTTTGAAATAATAAACGACCTGGGGTGCCAGGCGGCCGATGTTGATGGAATTGGCGGAGGATAACTCGATCCCTTTCAGTTTGGAAGGATCGGCCGCGGCGGCCGCAAAGGTCTTTTTCACGCCGGTCTGGGCATCGTCAAAGTTGCCCTTGATGGCGGTAACCAAAACATTGTTGCCCTCTTGGGTAACCATCTGAGCCTTCTGCACCGCGCTGACCCCATCCTTGGGGAAAAAGACGATGATGCGAATGCCCTCCACATCATGAAAGCCTTCCAGAGCGGCCTTGCCGGTATCACCGCTGGTGGCGGTGAGGATCACGATCTCTTCCTTCATGCCGGTTTTGCCGCGAGAGGCGGTCATCAATTGGGGGAGCATGGAAAGGGCCACGTCCTTAAAGGCACTGGTCGGCCCGCGGAACAGCTCCAAAACATACCGATCGCCCACCTTTGCAAGGGGGGTCAGATCATCGCTTTCGAATTTGCCGCAGTAGGCTTTTTTTGCAAGCTCTTCCATCTCCTCGGGGGTAAAGTCGGGGAGAAGGGCCTGCAGGATCTTGGCGGCCATGGGGATGGTATCCAGTTCTAAAAGGGATTTCCAATCCAGGGAGACTGCCGAAAAATCGGGGATCATATAAAGGCCGCCGTCGGGCGCGATTCCTTGCAGGATCGCTTCCGGGCCGGTGGCGGTGAGATTTTTGTTGCGGGTGCTCTGATAAAGCATTCTTTTTGCCTCCGTTAATAAATATATCTTATATTTTACAAGAACTGTTATTATTCGTCAACTGTAAATTTCAATAAATAGCCCTCGCGCATCAGCGCGAGGGCTGTTTATTATGTTGCAATGCCTGCAAATTGGGATTGATAGAGGTTGTAGTAGGTGCCTTTTTGCGATAGCAGGGTATCATGGTCACCTTCCTCAACCACCTTTCCATGGTCGATAACGATGATCTTATCCGCATCCCGAATGGTGGAAAGGCGGTGGGCGATGATCAGGCTGGTGCGGTTTTTCATCAAGGCCACCATGGCGGATTGGATGTGCATTTCGGTGCGGGTATCCACCGAGGAGGTGGCCTCATCCAAAATCAGAATGCTGGGGTCGGCCAAAACCGCCCGCGCAATATTGAGCAACTGCCGCTGGCCTTGGGAAAGATTGCTTCCTCCTTCGGTCAGCAGGGTATCATAGCCATCCTTCAGCTTGCGGATGAACTTATCGGCGCCGGTGGCCTTGGCCGCCGCTTCGATCTCTTCCATGGTGGCATCGGGCTTGCTGTAGCTGATATTGCGGGCGATGGTATCGGAGAAAAGAACGGTATCCTGCAAAACGATGGCCAAGGATTCCCGCAGCTTGCCGCGGGGGATGGCGGTCAAGGGGGTACCGTCGATGGTGATACTGCCCCGATCAATGTCGTAGAAGCGGGTCAGCAGGTTTACCACCGTTGTTTTGCCCGAGCCCGTTGCGCCGACTATGGCGATCTTTTGCCCCGCCTCAACCTCCAGATTAAAGCCTTGCAATACCGGCTTTTTCGGTTCATAGGCGAAATGAACATCTTGGAAGGAGAGCGCACCCTTCACCGTTTTGGGATTGTAGGGGGCGTTGCCGCCTTCATCCTCGATGGGGCTATCCATCACTTCAAAGATCCGCTCCGCGCCTGCAATGGCGGTTTGGATGGCGGCATATTGGTTGGCGATCTCGTTGATGGGGCGGGAAAACTGCTTGGAATAAAGGATAAAGGCCTGAATGGTGCCAACGGTGATATATAATAGGTGATCCTGGGGCAGGCTGGCCAGATACCCGCCGATGATGGCGATCAACAAGAAGCCTACATTGGAGATAAAGTTCATCACCGGCCCCATAAAACCGCCGAAAATATTGGCGTAGATAGCGGTCTTTTTCAGTTGGTCGCTGGTATGGTTGAAGGTATCCACCGCCCGTTCCTGGCGATTATAGGCCATAACCGTGCGGTAACCCGAGACCATCTCCTCCACCTGGCCGTTGACTGCGCCTAAGATGCGCTGCTGGCGAACAAAGAATTTGCGCATAAACTTGGTGATAAAGGTGGATGCCAGCAGGGTCAGCCCGATGGTGAGGGTGCTGACCAGAGCCAGCAGGGGAGAGTAGCAGATCATAATGATAAAGCACCCGCTGACCATCAAAACGCTGGAGCAGAGAGAGGCGATGGAGGTAGAGACCGAATTGGAGATATTCTCCACATCATTGGTCATACGGCTCATAATGTCGCCATGGTTATGGGTATCGGTATAGCGGATAGGCAGGCGCACCAGGCGTGCAAAAAGATCCTTGCGCATGGTTCGCACCGTGCCCTGGGCTAATTTGGCCGAAAAGATGCCCTGCAGATAGGTCAGCCCTGCGTTCATCAGATAGGTCAGAACCATCAGCCCCAGCATCAAAAGAAGCTTTTGGGGCAGGCTGGCTTCAATGGCGTCGATCGCCCGTTGCTGGAGGGCGGGCGCCAAAAGATTGGCGGCGGTGATGGAGAGGGTAACGCCTAAAAGGGTGAAGAAATTGCGGCGGTTACGGCCGATATAGCCGATCAGTTTTTTGAGGGTGGCCTTCATGTTTTTAGGCTTTTCCACCTGCATCATCGGCCCGCGCCGTCCGGGACGCATGGCCTGCATGGCGTTGGGCTTTTGCTCAGCCATCGATCATCCCTCCTTCCTTGGTCTGGGAACGGTAGATCTCTTGATATACCGGGCTGGTTTTTAATAATTCATCATGGGAGCCGATGGCGGAGAGGGTGCCGTCCTCCAAAACGGCGATGCGGTCGCAATCCTTCACGCTGGCGATCCGCTGGGCAACGGTGATGAGGGTGGTGCCCTTCAGTTCTTGGCGGATGGCGCGGCGCAGCTTGCCTTCGGTGGAGAGATCCAGGGCGGAGGTACTGTCGTCGAAGATCAGCAGCTCCGGCTTGCGTACCAGCGCGCGGGCGATGGATAACCGTTGCTTTTGCCCGCCCGAAAGGGATGCGCCCTTTTCGGCAATGACCGAATCATAGCCATCGGGCATTTTTTCGATGAATTCCGCTGCCTGGGCGATCTCTGCCGCGCGGCGGATCTCCTCCTCGGTGGCGTCGGGATTGCCCCAGCGGATGTTTTCGGCAACGCTCCCGCTGAAAAGCTCGCTCTTTTGCAAAACAACGGCGATCTTATCCCGCAATGCGGTCAGATCAAAGTCTTGGATGGGTTTCCCGCCGATGGTGATCTGCCCTTCGGTGGTGTCATAAAAGCGGGTAATTAAATGGATCAGCGAGGATTTTCCCGCGCCTGTTGCGCCCAGGATGGCAATATTCTCGCCGGGGTTTACGGTGAGGTTTAGATCCTTCAAAACGGTGCGCCCTTCAAAGCCGGGGTAATGGAAGCCTACCTGCTCAAAGGTGATGGCACCTAAGGTTTTGGGAGCATAATCGCCGCCTTTAATGGCGGGCTCGGTCTCCAAAACCTCCGAAAGCCGCTTGGCACTGGCGCGGCCGCGGGCGATGGATTGGAACATCATGCTCACCATCATCACCGAATGAAGGATGCGGGTATTATAGTCGATGGCCGCCATAATGGTGCCCACCTCCATTGCTCCTGCCATGGTCTGCAGACCGCCCAGATAAAGGATGGCTACTACCGAGCAGTTCATAATGATGGATAGAACAGGGGAGAGGCGGGCAATGATAAAGGCTACCCGCAGGTTGGTATCGGTCAGGTTGTCGTTGGCCTCGTTGAACCGCGCGACCTCTCGCTCTTCCTGCACGTAGGCCTTGACCATCCGCGCACCGTTCACATTCTCCTGCATCACGTTATTGACTGCATCCAGCCGTTTTTGCACCTTGGCATAAAGGGGATTGGCCGCCTTTAATACCAACGCCATCAGCAAAAGCTGAAGGGGGAGAGAGCAAAGCAAAATCAGGCCGAAGCGGGATTCTAAGGAGAGCATCATAATGATCCCGCCCAAAAACATCAGCCCGCTGCGGATGAACATCCGAATGCATTGTTCCACAAAATGTTGCATCTGGGTAATATCATTGGTCAAGCGGGTGATGAGGGAGCCGGTGGTGAATTTATCGGTCTGTTGGAAGGAGAGTCCCATCGCCCGCTTAAAAACATCCTTGCGGAGATCGCAGGCAAAATTCTGGGAAGCCAGGCTTGCAAAGACTGAGCAAAGGGAGCCCGAAAGACCGCCCAATAGAACGATCAACAGCATCCTTAGGCCAATCGCCACTAAAATCTCCTGGTTTTGCTTTAAAACACCCTCGTTGATCATCAGGCTCATCAGCTTGGGTAGCCAAAGATCGGCCAAAACCTCGCCGATCATGGAAAGAGGGCTTAAAATCGCCCAAAACCAATAGGGCTTTAAGTATTTGAACAGTTTCATTCCATTCCCTCCTCGGTGAAATTGCGGATCATTTTTAAGAGGATGGGGCGGATCTGCTCCAACTCCTCGGGGGTGATTCCCGCGAGCATCTCCTGCTCCGTTTGGCGAATGGCACCGATCACCTTGCGGTCGGCCTCATGGCCCTGCTCTGTCAGCCGCACCAGGATGGCGCGCTGGTCCTCGGGGTCGTTTTCCCGACTCACCAGCCCCGCCGCCTCCATCTTCTGCAGATTGACGCTGACAGCCGGGGCGGAAAGGTGGGTTTTCTTCACCAATTCCAATTGGGTCAGGTGTTCGTTATGCTTTAAATGAAATAAAATCCTGCGCCAGCCCTCGGCCATGCCCATGGCCTCGGTGCGTTGCCGCATCCGATCGTTGAAGAGTTTGGAAAGCTCGTTGATCAGCATGGAAGGCGGCGCATTTTCAATGCATCTTTTTTTCAAAAACGGATCCCTCACTTTAATTTAGTTAACTAATTAACTATTATAATTAAAAACAGGTTTTTGTCAAGATAACTATCTGTGTTTTATTCTGAAAAAATGTTTTTTTTATTGCATTATAGATGAAAATGCTTTATACTTTATCGTGTATTATTTTATTTTAATATAAGGAGAAGGAAGTAATGTCTGAGATGAACCATAAAGAAATTTGCAATCGTATTATCGATGAAATGAAAAAGGTAATTGTCGGAAAGGATGAGCAGTTGCGCTTACTGTTGATCTCCCTTCTTTCCAAGGGCCATATCCTGATCGAGGATATCCCCGGCGTGGGCAAGACCACTGCGGCCTCCGCCATGGCCAAAGCCACCGGCCTGGATGCCAAGCGTGTGCAGTTCACTCCTGATGTTATGGCTACCGATATTTCGGGCTTTACCGCCCCCGATCATAAGACCGGGGAGTTTGTTTATAAGCCCGGCGTTTGCATGACCAATATTTTGATCGCCGATGAGATCAACCGTACTTCCCCCAAGACGCAGTCTGCCTTGCTGGAAGTAATGGAAGAGCGTCAGGTAACGGTGGACGGTGTTACCTATAAACTGCCCGAACCCTTTATGGTCGTTGCAACCCAGAACCCGCTGGGTTATGTTGGGACTTATCCTCTGCCCGAAGCGCAGTTGGACCGTTTTATGATGAAGACCTCTATGGGCTACCCCTCCGTTGATCAGGAGATGCGCATCGTTGCCGATCGCCATGGTGCCAATCCCTTAGATGTGGTGGTTCCCGTTACCACCGCGGAAGAGGTGGTTGCTCTGCAGAAGGAAGTGGAGCAGGTGCATGTGGATGAAGCGGTGCAGCAGTATATCGTTGAGTTGGTCTGCGCCACCCGTACCCATGGTCTGATCGCTCTGGCTGCCTCCCCCCGTGCATCCCTTTCGCTGATGCGCGCCGCCTGCGCCGCCGCGTTGCTGGATGGGCGTAATTACGTGATCCCCCGCGATGTCAGCGATATGTATGAGGCGATCGTTGCCCACCGCCTGATGCTGGCCCCCGAAGCTAAGATCGAGCGGCTTACCGCTTCTCAGCTGTTGGCGGCCATCAAGGATGCGGTGAAAGCCCCTATTGTTAAATAAGAAAGTAAGGGATTAAAATTCGATGTTGTTATCACGCTTGATTTATATTGCGTTGCTGATCACGGCGTTTATCTTATCTCAGGCGCTTTATGATTCCATCTCGCTCTTTACGCTGGCGGTGGTGATCCTGATCCCGGTGGTATCGCTGCTCTGCCTGCTGCTGAGCCTGGCATTGGTCAAGATCGAGGTTCTGCCCTTTCCCACCCGCGAGGCGCGGATGAAGGAATTTTACTTAAAGGTTGTTATTAAAAGCAAGACCCCGTTGATGCTGCCGGTGATGAAGTTTTTTGTTACGGTGAATAATGCCGACGGGGATGCAACAACCCCCGGTTGCGCAAAGGTGCATTACCGCGCCTTCGGGAAGACGACCCTGGAGATCCCTGTGAAATTCAAGGTGCGCGGCCTTTATAAGGTGGGGATCGATGCGGTTGTTTTCAGCGACTTTTTGGGGATCTTTTCCATTAAAAAGCGCCTCAACAGCAGTAATCTGGTTACCATTACCCCGCGGGATCTGGATGATCTGAACCTGCCGGTCCATGCCAACCGCCAGGAGCAGGAAAATACCCTTACCTCCGGTGGCCGCGAAACCCAGACGGGTGATCCTTCCGGCATCCGCGAATTCAACGAAACGGATACCTTGCGTCGGGTGCATTGGAAGCTATCTTCCCGCCTTTCCAAGCTGATCGTTAAGACCTATTGGGAGAATTCCTGCGATAATATTATGGTGATCACCGACCTTTTCCCCTATGAGGAGGATCGGCTGATGAATCTTCGGTTGACCGACTGTGTTGTGGAGATCGGGCTGGAGCTCAGCCGGATGCTCGCTGAAAAAGGGGTTCGGTTGACCCTTGCTTATCCCACCTATGAAAGTCCCCTCTATCAGCAAACGGTTTCCACCGTTGAAGAGCAGATGGTGGCGGCGGATCAGCTTTTCATGAACCCCATGAAGGATTCGGGGCGGATCGAGCAGGCATTGCATGAGCTGGATCTATCGGTTCTGCAGGGCGGCGCGCTTTATGTTGTTACCTCCATGCCCTCCGATGATCTGAAAAACTGCATGGAAACCTATCTGCGGGGCATCAACTGCGAGCGGGAATTTATTGTTGTTCGCCCCGAAGAAGAGAGGGTGCGCCATGAGAATATGAAGGTGCTCGCGCTGAGCGACCTGGAAAAGGGGGAGGATTGAGATGAAAAACAAAGTGAAGCCCATCCCCGTCTACCCCCGCGTTACGATCGATAAAAAGAACCGCAAGTTCGGCATTTTTATGGAGATGTTGCTCCTTTTTGCGGGCCTGCTGAGCTACCTCTTTTGCAATACAACCGCTTTGGATATGAATATCCCCGCCGCGCTTATTGTTTTGATCGGTGCGGTCGCTTTTGGATTAATGATCCTGCTGGTATGGTATAAGCGGGTGTTTTTCAGCGTCTTGGGCGGTTTGGGCCTGTTATCGCTGATC
>JAFSBD010000006.1 GCA_017442025.1 Clostridia bacterium | reverse complement strand
TTTCACGACTTGATTCCTCCTTTGTCTTTCTTTGTTGTGGTTGGCAAACCCACTTCTATTTTAGACAAAGGAGGATATTTTTTCCACTCATAGCTAAAGCTTTTGGGTACCACCGGCACTGCCGGTGGTTTTGTTAGACAAATAAAACTTCCGTTTCCTCTTGGAAACGGAAGTTTTTTGTTGCTCAAACTTTTTAACAGATGATGCTTTCAGCGGGTAAGCACCGTAAATCAAAAATGAATAAATTATATTTACAAATCCGCTGATTTATGGTAAAATAAACCAAAAATAGGAGGGGGGTGAGTCCAATGAATCTTTTTATTTCAGAAGAGGAATGTTCGCAAAGGTTTTTATTGGTTGTTGAGATAAGGAGATTCTCATGAAAAAATATTTAGCATTCATATTTGCAGTAGTTTTTATTTTGACAAACGGAATGATAGTGTTTTCAGCATCTGCGGAAGAAACATTACCAACAAATGAAGATATTATCAATGAAACAGTTTCAGCAGAGGCTATTACAGAAACAGTAACAGAACCAATAGTAGAAGAAAATCAAGAAGAAAGTTTAATCGATGTTAAAAGCGCCACCAAATTATCAGCAATCAGCAGTATGTTGGCGCATAAGGATAAAGCAGAAGGAAAAGTGGTTGACCGCGCGGCAATTGACGCAAGAAACGCTGAAATTATTGCCGCGTTCGAAAAAAACTCGTCGGTTAAAGTGCCTGAAGATGACGATGTATACGGCGAAGATTGGGAAGTAAGCATCGAATCGGCAGAAGAACCGAACTTGGAGACGGAAACCAATGCTGATTCAAAGGCAACTACAGCAGCTGCAGACGAGGAAGTTCAAAATGTAACGTTAAATTATAAAGCATCAAACGGAGAACCGGCAGATTTTATCGAAATATTTGACCGAACCGCCGTTTTAACCGCCGAAGAAGCAGCAACTGTGAAAAATGGACGTTATTATGGCGTGGGTCTTCAAGGCGGCTGTACCGATGGCACATATTTTTATTATGCTTTTGGTGTCGTGGATCCGGACGGAAAAGATGTAGACACTAGGATTATTTGTGCATCTCAATTGGCAGACGGTTCTTTTGATGTTATCAAACGATCTGATGGTTTGATGAACAAGATACATCACGCCGGAGATATGACCTATAACAAGAATACGGATCAGGTAATTATTTGTTCCAGTGCAACCGGGCATCATCAAAAAGTATATTCCATCTCGACCGTCAAATTAAGAAGTGGCGCAACAACTGCCGACTTTACAACTCATTATGCCTCTTGTATGGTAACCTCTATTGATTATAATGAAACGCGCAATCAATATGTAGTCGGTATTACTAAAAATAACGATTATTATGCCATACTGGATAGTGATTTTAATTTGATTTCAACTGTTGGTACAACAGGCCGCCCGGATTATGATACGGGTTGGGAACGCCAAGGGATTTATTGTGATGAAAATTATATTTATTCGTTGTTATGGTATGCCAACAAAGATTCAGAGGGGAATATAGAAGGTCCGGTTCGTACGAATGCACAAGGAAAAAATAAACTCCGCATTCATAAATGGGACGGCACTATTGTGAAAACGTTGTATTTCAAATTAGATGCAGCTCAAAACAACGGCGCGGACATATACATCGAATCGGAAAATATGGTTATAAAAAACGGCGAAATTTATATTGGCTATTTTTGTGAATCAAGGCCTTATAGAACAATATGTTATCATAATCTATCCAAGGTTACTTTTTATATCCAATACTGTCCGGATGACTATGTAGTAATGCACCCCAATGATAGCACAAACCGCAAGGCATTTGTAATCCGCGGAATATCCACTCCACTATATACAAATCGTTATAGCACCACCGGATATACCTTTTCCGGATGGATCGCTTATCGAAGAGAGGTTGATAAGTGGTATTATAAAAGCTCAGACGGAAATACAAAAGCTTGGTATAAAGCAGGGGAGCAACCTGCCGGGTATACAAAATATGTGTATAGTGAAAATCAAAACGTTTCGCAAACCGGGGCGATCGATGACCATGTATTGATGTGCCCGGTATGGACAGCAACGAATTATTTTTATGTAGATTTCTTAAGCAACGGAGGCAGCGGAACTATGCCTCGAAAAGCCGTTCTGCATGGAACAGCCACCCCATTAACCGCAAATGCTTTTTCTAAAACGGTCGGTGGGAATGCTCGCACCTTTCAAGGATGGCAAGCCTATTGGAAAGAACGCAATATGTGGTATTATGAAAACACCACAACCTCTGCAACCGGTTGGTATCAAGAAGATTGTCAGCCTTACGGTTATACAAAGTATGTATATACCAATGGGCAGACGGTAGCAAGAACAGCCTGGAAAGGCGGGCACATTCAAATGCACGCTCTATGGGATGAATTTTACATCCATTATAATGCTATTGATGCAATTATCAATCCGGGCTATGAATTAGAGATGCAAACCGCCTGGTATAAATCCGGCAATACAAATCTTCTTCAAAAATTTAACAAAACCAATGGTTTCAATAAAAATTCCCCAAAAATCTTTGCTGAATGGACGGGATGGTTTTTATATCGCAAAGAAATTGACAAATGGTATTTTCAAAATGGGACTTGGTACACCTTTGACACAGGAACATCCATGGGCTACACACGATATGTGAAAGTGTATGACCATGAAAACGACAGTCCGATTTATCTGGGGGGGACGGCTCGTCCGGGCGAGCATTTGGTTCTACAGGCGAAATGGAGCTGATGTAATGAAGCAAAAATTACTTTTATTCATGCTTATTGCAACGTTGATCGGTTACACACCTTTTGCTTCAGCGGCAGAAACGGTTGAGGATGGAAGTTTAGTCGAAAATGTGGAAGAGTATTTCGCCGATTCTGTTCAATTTTATAATCAAGACGATGAAGATCCTTCCAATGATGATATACAGGTTGATTTTGACGAAAAAACAGGTACACTTACTGTTTCCGGTACAGGCGTAGTAGAAAATTTTTTTGCGCGCGATTGGGACAGATTTGATCAGTCCGGTCCGTTTTTAACAAATAAAAATATCCAACGTCTGATCGTTAAAGAGGGTATTACCAAAATCAAAAATTCCTTCAATGATCTTTATGGATTGAAAGAAATCCAAATGCCAAGGACTTTTGTTTATATCGATAAGTCTTTTGTTGGATGTCATTCATTGGAAACCCTTGAAATAGAAGCAAAGGCTATCGATTATTCCTTCGCCGAGTGTGATAATTTAAAGAAATTGTCCCTCTCTGTTAATGGACGAATCTTTTTTTCGTTCAATGATTCCCATTCTTTGAAAGAGGCGAAACTTCAAGCTGCATATATTTTCTCCTCGTTTAATAACTGCAAAACTTTAAAAAGCGTTGATCTTGGGTGCAGTGATGTGCAGGAATCTTTTCAAAACTGTGCGCTATTGGAAACGGTTGTTTTTGATCAAATTAAACACAGCAATTTCAGTTTCAGCGACTGCCCGCTTTTAAAGCAAATTCGATGCGGGCAAAATACATATACGCCAAACGAGCTATGGGAGCACTTTTGGCAGCCGGAGGAAGACTATTCGGTATATTGGGAAGACACATCGAGTCTTTCGGATTATGTTCCTCCCCCTAAACAAGATGAATCCCAACAACAAGAGGACACCCCCGAACAAGATGATCCTCCAAAACAAGAAGAACCCCCAAAACAAGATGAACCTCCAAAAACCGATTTCAAAAAAGAGGTCCTTCTTTTTGCCGTTGGCGGAGGAGTTGTTTTGTTGATCGGTCTCAGCGTCCTTCTTGCATACAATCGCATCCGCAAGAAAAAGGGCAATCCTCAAAAAGAAGAGGATCCTGCAAATTAAATTTTCTAAAAAACTTCCGTTTCCTCTTGGAAACGGAAGTTTTTTATTGCAACAATAGCAAAAAGATGGTAAAATAACAATGTATGAACTTTTGGATATAAAGGAGGCGAGAGAATATGAAGGATCTTTTGGGCGGCAGCGCGCTGATCGGCGGATGTGCCCGCCTTTGGAAGAGCCTGCAGTCCACCGCATCCCAAAGCCTTCTTTTAGGCAAAAAAAGCAGAAAAGAGCCCCCCGTGGAAGGCGCGGCGGTGCTCAAAGCCGCCAACCGCCTCCATCCCATCGACGGGCTGGTGAAAACCATGGGCGAAAGCGCCCTATTCGGTTGGCTCTATCATTATTGGGGCAACCTGTTGGCAGGCCCCTCCTTTCAGCTCCTTTTCGGGCTGATCCCCCTCTTTTGCTGCCTGGCCGCTTCTATGGCGGCAGCCGCGCGCCGGTTTGAAGTTGTTTTATTTCTGATCCTTTTAGCGATCTCTGTTTTGCTCTTTGCCCGCAAAACGCCCTTGGGCGAGGCTCTGAGCGGATCGGTTCTCCTGCGCCGCTTTTCCCTGCCGAAAGGGAAACCCTCCCGCTCCATCCCCCTCTATCTGGCCCTTTGCGGCCTGCTGAGCGGCGGGGTCGGCTGGTTCGGCGGTGCGCTCTTAGGGGTCGGCCTGGGGGTTGCGCTGGCGGTTTTGCCCGCCCTCTTTGCCATCCCACCTTTCTGGATGGTCTGCCTGCTTTGCGGCCTGCTCCCCTTGGCGGGAACCACCGCCTGCTGGGCGATGAGCCTGCTGATCGGCGTTCTTTGGCTCTTCCGCCGCGCCTTTGGCGGCGCAAAAGGCAAAGCGGTGGACGCGCTGGATCTGATGCTGGTGGTCTTCCCCATCCTTTGCCTGGCCTCCACCCTCTTCTCCTATGCCTTCGCAGATTCAGCGAAGGTGGCCCTTATGTGGCTGGGGCTTTTCTTCTGTGTGCTGTTTTTGCGGCGGGTGGTGGACACCCGCCAAAAGCTGACCGCCACCCTATGGTCCCTCATTCTGGGCGCGGCGGCCAGCGGTTGCTACGGATTATTTCAATACCTTTCGGGCAAGGTGGATACTACCTGGACCGATACCGAACTTTTTGAAGGGTTGAGCCTGCGGGTCTACAGTACCTTTGCCAACCCCAATGTATTCGGCGAGTTTTTATTGCTGGCCATGCCCCTCTGCGCCGCGCTGGCCTTTTACTCCAAGGGGCGCAAGCGTTGGCTCCTCTTGGGGATCGACCTTTTGCTGGGGGTCAACCTTTTACTGACCTATTCCCGCGGCTGTTATGTGGGTTTGTTGCTGACCGCTTTGGTCTTCCTTTGGAACTTCAGCAAAAAATGGACCGTTGCCGGGCTGGTAGCGGCCGTGCCGCTCGCGCTGGCGGTGATGCCCCAAAGCATTGTGGACCGTATCCTGAGCATCGGCAATATGAGCGACACCTCCACCTCCTTTCGGATGTGGATCTATATCGGCACCCTGTTTATGCTGGCCGATTATTGGTATTGCGGGCTGGGGCTGGGCGAAAAAGCCTTTAACGCCGTTTATCCCCTCTATGCCCTGCCGGCCATCGTTGCCCCCCATTCCCATAGCCTATTCTTCCAGCTGGTGATCTCCATCGGGATCCTGGGGCTGGTCTATATGATCCTTTTGCTCATGGGCTACCAACGCCGCATGAGAGATGCGCGGCAGAGTATGCCTCGCCGCGACCGCCTTTTGATGCTGGGCTTCGGCTCGGTATTTTGGGGCATGCTGCTGCAAAGCGTTTTTGATTATACCTGGTATAACTACCGCGTGTTCCAGCTTTTCTGGATCGTTTTGGTGCTGGGCTTTGCGGCGGCTGATATTTTAAAACAGGAGGAAAAACATCATGGCTAAACGACGCTTCACCTGGCTGGACGGCCTGATCTGCGCCATTTTGGCGCTGGCGGTCGCAGGCGGTGCTATCTGGTTCTTCTTTTTAAGAGGAGATGGCGAAGAAACCCTCGGCAAGCAATACGACCTGACCCTGCGCTTCACCCAATCCACCGCCGACCCCTATGATTTTTATAAGGTGGGCGACACGATGTATTATATGGAAGGCGAAAAGACTTTAGGTACCATCACCGCCCTGAAATCGATGGATAAGATCACCGAATATCTCCAGGCGGAGAGCGGCAAGTTTATCGATGCGGTCGACCCCGATTGGAAGACGATTGAAATGACGGTGCGGGCCAACGGCACGCTCCAGGGCGGCACCTTCAAGGTCAACGGCGAGACCCTTCATATCGGCAAGGAATTTTATCCCCAATCGGAGACCACCCGCTCGGCGATCATCGTTTGGGACATTGAGGAGGTGGCAGAATGAAACTGATGGACGATAAGGGCCGCCTCTTTGGCAAGGTTCATTTCTTCGATATCCTGATCGCGCTTTTGGTGGTGGTCGGCATTCTGGCCATTGCCCTGCGCTTTGCGCCCAAGCAGGAGCAGGAGGCCAAGACCTTCTCGGCGGAATATACCATTGAGATGCAGAATTTGGGCGATCATTTTCTGGATGCGTTTGAGGTGGGTGATTCTCTCTATGAAGGAGGAGAACTGCTCGGCACCGTTAAAGCGGTGGAGACCCGCCCTGCCACCATGCCCTATGTGGGCGCGGAGGGCAAGCGAATTGATGCCAAATATAATCATGTCCACCATATCACCCTCACCGTCGAGACCGATCGGATGAGCAAGGATGGCGGTTACTATATCGGCAAGCAGGAGTTCCTCAACGGCACCGGTCATAACATCTCCAACGGCTTTGCCCTATGCCGCGGGATTGTGCGGGAGATCCATATTAAATAAAGCGGCGTTTTACGCCGCTTTTCTTTCAGGAGGAAGTGATTTATGGCCAAATCCGCCCATCAAAATCAAAAGCTTTTGCGCCTGCAGCAGATCTTTCTGCAAGAAACCGACGAAGACCACGGCCTGACCATGCAGGAGCTGATCGACCGCCTGGCCTCTTTCGGCATTTCGGCGGAGCGCAAAAGCATTTATGAAAATATCGAGACCCTCAACCAATGCGGGATGGATATTCTGCGGGAGCGGCAGGGCAATGAAACCCGCTATTATGCGGCGGCGCGCACCTTCGACCCTGCCGAGCTGCAATTGCTGGCCGATGCGGTGGCCTCCTCCCGCTTTATCACCGCCAAAAAATCCGACCAGTTGGTGCAGAAATTAGCCGCGCTGACCAGCCGCCACCAAGGCGGCGCGCTACGGCGGCAGGTGCATGTGGCAGGGCAGATCAAAAACATGAACGAAACCATCTTTTATCTGGTAGACGATCTCAGCCGCGCCATCCGCGCAAATTGCGCCATCACCTTCCGCTATTATGATTGGACGCTGGAGGGCCGCGCCTTGCAGAAAAAAGCCCGCCATGGCGGTGCGCGCTATACCGTTTCCCCCTGGCAGCTTTTATGGGAGGATGAATTTTATTATCTCATCGCCTTTGACCATGCCACCGAGACCATTCGCCACTATCGGGTGGATCGGATGGGCGATCTTGCCCAGACCGATCAAAAGCGGTTGGGCGAAAGTGCCTTTAAGGCTCTTCGGATGGAAGGTTATACCGCCCGCCTTTTCGGGATGTTCGGCGGCGAGCCACGCCGCGTGACCCTCACCTTCCCAACCCGCTATCTGGGGGCGATGATCGATCGGTTCGGCAAGACCTTCACCCCCGAGCCCATCGGCGAAGGCAACTTACGCATTCGGGTGGAGGTGATCCCCAGCCGGCACTTTTTCGGCTGGCTCTTCGCCCTGGGCGAGGAGGTGCAACTCACCGCCCCCGAGGATCTGCGCGCAGAATTCAACGAACAATTAAAAAGGAGATTAAACCATGGTTAAGCATATGATCATTTGGAAACTGAAAGAGGAGATCGACCAAAAGGCGGTCAAGGCCGCCATCAAAGCGGAGCTGGAAGGGCTGGTGGGCAAGATCGACGGCCTTTTGGAAATGCATATTCATACCGAAGGCTACCCCTGCTCCGCAGGCGATATTTTAATGGATTCCGCCTTTGAGAGCAAGGAAGCCCTCGATGCCTACCAGGCCCACCCCGACCATCAGGCGATCGCCAACAACCTGGTCCGCCCCAACGTTTCCTCCCGCCTTTCCTTCGACTACGAAGCATAAAAAAACTGCGATGCATTGCATCGCAGTTTTTCTTATTATTTTCTGTAATCAATAAATTCCCAATTCTGCACTAAGTATTGCACGCCCGAGACAATGGTCAACACCACCGCCGCCCAAAGGGTAACGGTGCCCAGCGGGGAATAGTTGAAAGTGCGCAGCAGCGCACTATCCCAACCGATCCAGCGGACGATGACCGGCTCCACCATCAGCAGGAGGGTGGCGATCATCTGGGTAACGGTCTTGGCCTTGCCCATCCAGCCCGCGGCGATCACCTTACCCGCCGAAGAGGCGGCGATCAGGCGGACCGAGGTTACCATCAACTCTCTTGCGATGATGATAAGGGTAAAGACGGGATGGATCATCCCAACGTGCTGAAGTAATACCAGAGCGGTGATGACCAGCATCTTATCGGCAAGGGGATCTAAAAACTTGCCGAAATCCGTTACCTCATTATTCTTGCGGGCGAGATGCCCGTCGATGGCATCGGTGGCCGAGGCCAGGGCGTAGACCGCCGCGCCGATAAGGGGTGCCCAGGGATAGGGCAGCAGCAGAATCGCCGCGATAAAGGCGGGGATCATCAGCACCCGCAGAATGGTCAGTTTATTCGGTGTATTCATAATTCAATCCTCCGTCCGATGAGGTCGAAGTCCATGGTGTCCTCGATCTCGATCTCGATAAATGCGCCGGGAACAATGCTTCCCGCGCCGGTGAAAAAGATCTTACCGTCGATATCCGGCGCTTCCATTACGCTTCGGCCATACCAGCATTCGCCGAACCGATCAAAGCCCTCCACCAAAACGGTGAGGGTCTTGCCCACCATGGCCGCCTGCTTTTGCTCCACAATATCGGCCTGAATGGTCTCGATGACATCCCGCCGCCGCTCCTTGACCTCCTCTTCGATCTGATCGGGGAGATCATAGGCGGGGGTATCCTCCTCGCGGGAGTAGCAAAAGACGCCCAGTTTATCAAACTGCGCTTTGCGAACGAAATTGCAAAGGGCCTCAAATTCCTCTTCCGTTTCGCCGGGGAAGCCGACGATCAGGGTGGTCCGCAAGGTAACATTGGGGATCCGCGCCCGCAGATTTTCCACCAACGCCAAGAGGCTTTCCTCGTCGCCGGGGCGGTTCATCCGCTTGAGTACGCTCCCCACCCCATGCTGGATGGGCATTTCAATATAGGGAATGAGCTTTTCTTCCTGCGCAAAGAGGTCGATCAGCTCCTCATCGATCTTATCGGGATAAAGATAGAGCAACCGCAACCACTCCAGCCCATCCACCTTCAGCACCTCGCGGATCAGCTTCGGCAGGCAACGCGCGCCATAGAGATCCACCCCGTAGTTGGTGGTGTCCTGGGCAATGAGGATCAGCTCCTTTGCCCCGTCGGCGCAAAGCTTTTTCGCCTCCGCAACGATCGCCTCGATGGGTCGGCTATGATACCGCCCCCGAATATCGGGGATGCAGCAATAGGCGCACCGGTTGTTGCAACCGTCGGCAATCTTAATGTAGGCGGTATGGGGTGGGGAGGTCAACACCCGCTCACCCTCTAACTGAAGGTTTTCTTTATCATCGAACCAGGCGATCCGCTCGCCTGCCAGAACCTTCTCCAAGGCTTCCGCCACCCGCTGAAAACTGCCGACGCCCAAAAATCCATCTACTTCGGGCATCTCGGCGGCAATCTCTTTTTGATACCGCTCGGGCAGGCAACCTGCTACTATAATCTTTTGGACAGTGCCTTCCGCCTTCAACTGCGCCACCTCAAAGATGGTTTCGATGGCCTCCTGCTTGGCGCTTTCAATAAA
Source organism: Clostridia bacterium (assembly GCA_017442025.1). Taxonomy (GTDB): domain Bacteria; phylum Bacillota; class Clostridia; order Oscillospirales; family QAKW01; genus QAKW01. The sequence goes on along the minus strand of JAFSBD010000006.1, from coordinate 6,954 downwards.
GCCGCAGGTATTGATGACCACCGCCTCGCATTGATCCAAATCTCCAACAATGCGGTGGCCCGCGGCGCGCACCGCCGCGATCATTTTTTCGGTGTTGACGGTGTTCTTTTCGCACCCCAACCCGATAAATCCAACATTACTCATGCTCTTCCTCAATCCATTGATCCAATGCGCCGCGGGCGGTTTCATAATCAAACCCCAGGCGCAACAGCCCTTGATAAACCCGATCCCGCTCCTTGCGATCGGAAAGATCACTTTTGCGGTATTTTGTTTGCAGATGGTAGGCGGCGGACTCCTCAAAGTCCCAATCCAGCATCTCCACCGCCTCTTTGGCTAAGGGTGCAGGGATGCCGCGTTGCAGGATCTCAGGCAAAATCCTGCGGGGGCCCCAATGCTTCACCCGCGCAAACTTTTCAGAAAGTTTCACGGCCAGCTCTGCATCGTTGACATAGCCCTTTTGCTCCATGCGGTCGCAGGCCGCCTCCGCCACATGAGGCTCGATCCCAAACCGCACCAGCTTTTCATAAAGCCGCTTGCGGGAAAGATCCCCATACCCTAAGTATTGATAGGCCTTTTCCATGGCGGGGATCAGCTGCGCCGCCAAAAGCAGAGCCGCCTGCTCCTCCTCCCCGAAAGGATCACCCACATGGAGATCCTGCTCCATCAGCAGATGGAGGGGCAGGGTACTATAAAACCCGCCATCCACAAAGAGATCCCGCTTAGCGGGATCTTCTTTATGAACCGTGATGGCAGTTATTTGCGGTTTATTCGAAATCATCCGCAGAAACATCCAGCGAGACCGCCGGCGCGGCAGGCGCGGCAGCTTCGGCAACGGGGGCAGCGGCGGCCGCCGCCTTCTTGGGCTTGCTTACCTTGCTGTCCATCTCCCGCAGCTCATCAAAATGATCGCGGATATATTGCTCCAGCTCGGTGGCAATATCCTCATTCTCCCGCAAAAATTCCTTGGCCTTATCCCGGCCCTGACCGATGCGGGTCTCTTTATAGGAGAACCAGGCACCGCTCTTTTTAACGACCTTGAGCTTTTCGCCCAGATCCAAAAGCTCCCCTTCCTTGGAAATGCCTTCGCCGTACATAATATCGAAGGTCGCGGTCTTGAAGGGAGGCGCAACCTTATTTTTAACGATCTTGACCTTGGTGGCGTTGCCGATCATCTCGGTGCCCGCCTTGAGGGTCTCGGCGCGGCGAACATCCATCCGCACCGAAGAATAGAACTTCAACGCCCGACCGCCGGTGGTGGTTTCGGGGTTGCCGTAAAAGACGCCGATCTTTTCCCGCAACTGGTTGATGAAGATGGCGGCGCAGTTGGTCTTGGAAAGAACGCCGGTCAACTTCCGCAACGCCTGGCTCATCAGGCGAGCCTGCTGACCAACATGGGAATCGCCCATCTCCCCTTCGATCTCGGAGCGGGGAGTCAGCGCAGCCACCGAGTCGACAACGATCAGATCGATCGCGCCCGAGCGCACCAACTGCTCGGCGATCTCCAACGCCTGCTCGCCATCGTCGGGCTGAGAAACCAGCAGATTATCCACATCCACGCCCAACGCCGCGGCATAAACAGGGTCTAAGGCGTGCTCCGCGTCGATAAAGGCGACCATGCCGCCCGCCTTCTGGGCCTCCGCCGCGATATGCAGGGCAACGGTAGTCTTACCGGAGGATTCGGGACCATAGATCTCAACAACGCGGCCCTTGGGAATACCGCCTACACCCAGCGCCAGATCCAGCGAGAGAGAACCGGTGGGAATGACCCCCACGTTCATATGGGAATTATCTCCCAGCTTCATAACAGCCCCTTCACCGAACTGCTTTTCGATCTGCTCCAGAGCTTTGGCTAATGCGTCTTTTTTATCTGCCATTTTGCTATTACTCCTTTAATAAACATATATAAAAATTATATAATATCTTTGCTAATAAATCAAGGTCATTGCCGATTATATTTTCTTTTCCAGGCAGATAAGCTCGATCCCTTCCAGGCCGTTGAAGGTGCAGGGCACCAGCCCCGCCTCCCGATAGCCGCGGCGGGCATACATTTCCCGCGCCCGCTGATTTTTGCGGTTGGTATCCATCCGCAAAACGGCGCAGCCCTGCGCCGCGGCAAGCTGTTCATAAAAGGCGACAAATCGGCTCCCACAGCCCTTCCCGCCTGCCTTGGGATGAACCACCAGCGTGTGCAACACCAGCACTTCTTCCGCCTCAGCGGGGTATGCCCAATCCACCTTTCCGTAGGCAGGATCCTGCTCCCCGTTGATCCGCGCGGCGGCCAAAATTGCCCCCGCCTCTTCCAGGACATAGAGTTCCCCCGCCCCAAAGGCATTTTCCGCCGTTTGCAGGGTGGGATAGATCCCCCGAATCCAGCCGGTGGTAATCTTTCCTTGCTCCTCTTCGGTATGGATGGCTTCATAAATGGCGGCCACCGCCGCGATATCCTTTTTTTCGGCCTTTCGGATCATATCCTTACTCCTTTTTCCAACATCTTATAGCAATATTCTAACATAAACCTTGCCATTTTGACAACCTTCTGTTATCATAGGATAGAGTAAATAATTCGCCGCCTCAAAGTGGAGTTCGGATTATTCACTCTACCCTAATTAAGAAACACTTTGCCCGGCACGGAAGAGGGGTGGAAATCCCCCGCGATCCCGTCGCCGTGATTGGCGAGGGGCGCATCAAAATGCCACTGCATCGGCAACTGCGTTGCTATGCGGGAAGGCGATGCGCACCGCTTGAGCCATCAGCCGAAAGACGCGCCGCGCAAAGAACCGCAAAAATCCGCTACGGTGCATAGCCATCCGCGTTTCCCTCCTTTTAAGGCAGAAAAAAGGCGGGAAGCCAAGGATGCAAAAAGGGTTTTACGGTTGGTTTCAATAAATTTAAAGGAGAAAGAAAACATGAAGAAAAAGCAAATTTTATGGACCTCGATCGGTGCAGTTGCCTTGATTGCGCTGATCATCGGTGCTGTTTTTCTTTGGAAGGGATTCTCTGCCGATCCGACCGACGACGTTAAAAACATCACCTTCACCGTGATCGATCAGGAAGGGGTATCCAAAGAATATCCCCTGACGACCGAAAAAGGCACGCTGGCCGAAGCGTTGGTGGAAGCCGGGTTGGTGGAATACCAAGAAGATGGTTACTACACCACCATCGCAGGCATCACCGCCGATTGGGATAAAGATAAAGCCTTTTGGTGGTTCACCGAAAACGGCACGGATCTAACCAAAGGCATCAACGAAATCGTGATCTATAACTATGATCGCTATGAAGCGACCTATACCGTCAGCGAGTAATCTGAGGGATATTGCGGCGCTGGCGGTGTTCGCCGCGCTGATGGTGGTGCTGAAGGAAGCGCTTGCCTTTCTGCCCAATATCGAAGTGGTTACCCTCTTGGTGATCCTTTGCACCGTTTTTTTCGGTTGGAAAACGCTCCTGCCGGTAACCGTCTTTACCCTGATCGAAGGGATGCTCTACGGCATCCACTATTGGTGGTTTGCCTATCTCTACATCTGGCCGCTGCTGGTGGCACTCGTTATGCTGCTGCGGCGGTGGAGCCACCCCCTGCTCTGGACGATTGTTGCGGGCTTTTTCGGCCTGCTTTTCGGCTCCCTTTCCGCCATCCCCTATTTTATCACAGGCGGACTTGGCGCAGGGTTTGGCTATATCGTTGCGGGGATCCCCTTTGATCTGGCCCATACCTTTGGCAACATCCTATCGGTGGCGTTGCTTTATTATCCCTTGGAAAAAATACTGAAAAAAATATTGCACCAATAAAAAGAAATCTCTCCATCGTGCCAATGGCCCGATGGAGAGATTTTTTATTTCTGAACATAATAAACAACCTTGAAAAGATAATCCCCTGCGCCGAGCTGCTCCAAAAGAAGCACCAGCAAAAAGGGCAGGATCACCACCGCCGGCCAGAAGATCCACCAATAGAACTTCTGGGGCTTCACCTTTTGCTTAAATTTCTTTTGCTCCTCGATGGAAAGGTCGGCAAAAGCTTCGGCGCGCAGCTTGCGGATCTCTTTATTGAGGCCGCGATAGCCCTCCAGCTCATCCTGATAGGACTCTTTCAGCTCATAGCGCATGATGATAATAAACAACCCGCCCACAACGATGGCCAACGGGAACGCCCATTGCCAATAGGCAAGGGTGAAGATCCCCGCATTGATCAAAAAAGGCCAGATGGTATTACCGATCAGCGAGAGGGTCCCCCGCCGCATGGAGCAGTTGAACTTCTTAAAAACAGCCTCAAAAAGGCAATAGCCGATCAGCAGCATCACCAGCACCGAAACGATCCTTCCTGCGGAGATCTGATCGAACCAGGGCAGGATGGCATATTCCAAATCCTTCATTTTATCAACTCCTCGAAAGGTAGTATATCACTTTTCCAATGAATGCGCAACCCTTACTTTCGCAGGAGCTCCTCGGGGAAGAGTTCGGCGGCAGAGAGCATCCCGCCAAGGCTTTTTCCCGCCAGGATCCGCCCCGCCAAGTTCCCTGCGATCTCCCGCTCGATCAGGCGGCAGACCGCCCGCGCTCCATAGCGGCGATCATAGCCCCGCGCCGCGGCAAGCTGCGCCACATCCTCTTCAAAGGAAACCTCCAGCCCCTGCTCGGCCAGCCGCGCGGAAAGCTCCTCCAGCCGCAAGGCGGCGATGGCGGCCAGCGCGTCCTGATCCAAGGGTTGAAAGGCCACGATCTCCTCCAGGCGGTTGATAAACTCCGGCCGAAAGGCGCGGCGCACCGCCAGCTCCACCTCCTTCTTTCCATCTTTATGCCCTTCGCCGAACCCCAAGGGATCTTCCCCCAACTTCTCTCCCCCCAAATTGGAGGTTAGAATGATGATGGTGTTGCGAAAATCGGCGGTTTTGCCCTGGCCGTCGGTGAGGCGGCCGTCGTCCAGCACCGCCAGCAAGACATTCAAAACATCGGGATGGGCCTTTTCGATCTCATCAAAAAGCAAAATGGAATAGGGGCGCTCCCGCACGCGGCTGACCAACCCCCCGCCCTGGTCGAAACCGACATACCCCGGGGGCGAGCCGATGAGGCGGGCAACGGAATGGGGCTCCATATATTCCCCCATATCGTATTTGATCAGCGCCTCCTCCCTGCCGAAAAGCTCCTTGGCCAGCAGCCGCGCCAGGCGGGTCTTGCCCACGCCGGTGGGGCCGCAAAAGAGCAGGGTGCAGGCGGGCTTTTTGGGGTCCGAGAGCCCCACGCGGCTCCGCAGAAAGGCGTTGCTCAACACCTTCACCGCCTCCTGCTGACCGATCAGCCTGCGGGAAAGCCGCTCCTCCAGCCCCTCATAAAGGGCCAGCCCCTCGGGATCATCCGCCCGCAGGGGGATGCCTGTTTTATCCGCCACTAACGCCGTAATATCTTCAGGGGTGAGCGTTCCGCGGGTCGGTTGCTCCTCCTGAAGGGCGAGGATCTGCAGTTTTTCCAGCTCCTCCCGCGCCTCCAGGGCCTTGGAAAGCTGACGCTCCCTTAAAAGCCGATCCAGATCGGCCTGCAGCCGCCCGATGCGGGCGTGGATATTTTGATGATCCTCCAAAAAGGCGCGCAAGCGTGCCCGCCCGCCTGCTTCATCCAAAAGATCAATGGCCTTATCGGGCAAAAACCGATCCCCCATATACCGCACCGATAGCCGCACCGCCGCCGAAAGGGTCTCATCGGGGAAGGTGAGATCATGATGCTCCTCCAGGGCGGGGCGCAACCCCCGCAAGATGCAGAGGGTCTGCTCCTCGGAAGGCTCTTCCACCAGAATGGGCGCAAACCGCCGCTCCAACGCTCCGTCCTTTTCGATATGCTTGCGGTATTCTTCCAAGGTGGTGGCGCCGATCACCTTCACCTTCCCCCGCGCCAGGGCGGGCTTTAAGATATTGGCGGCATCGATCGCCCCTTCCGCCGCCCCCGCGCCGACAAGGATGTGCATCTCGTCGATAAACAGCACCATATTGGGATCTCTTTCCGCTTCGTCCAAAAGGGCGCGGAGGCGTTCTTCAAATTCGCCCCGATATTTGGTGCCCGCGATCATGGCGGTGAGATCCAGCATATGGATCTGCAGATCCCGCAAAGCGGCAGGTACCTGCCCCCGAGCGATCCTGCGAGCCAGGCCCTCCACGATCACCGTTTTGCCCACCCCCGGTTCGCCGATCAGGCAGGGATTATTCTTATTGCGGCGCACCAAAATGCTCATCAACGCCTCCAGCTCCCGCTCCCGCCCGATCAAGGGGTTGCCCCGCCCCAATACCCCCTCTTTGGTGAGGTTGATGGAGAATTTTGCGGCGGTCTTCGCGCCCTTTTTATTCTTTTCGGTCTGCAAGGGCAGGTCGGGCAAGCCCATCCGCTCCAAAAGCTGATGGGAAAGCTTTTTAGGCTCGATCCCCAGCTCGGTCAGCAGGCGGTAGCCCTGGGCGCGGGGCTCTTCGCAAAGGGCGGCCAAGAGATGATCTGTTCCCACCACCGAAAAGCCATACCGATGGGCGATCTCCCCGCTGCGGGTGATGATCCCCTCCAGGCGGGGGGTCATGTCGTTGATGGAGAGCAGGGTGGGCGTGCCTTTGCCGATCAGCCCTTCCATCTTGCGGCGAAGCTTATCGGCGGTTAAGCCTTTAGCGATCAGCATCCGAGCGGCAACGCCGTCCGACTCCTTTAAGAGCCCCAGCAATAAATGCTCGCTCCCCAGATAGGTATGGCCCAACTCCTCGGCCAGATTGAGACTCCGCTCCAAGGCATGGGCGGCCAGTTTTGAAAATCGTTCCGTAATAATCACTCCTTTGAATCCATTGTTGACCAAATGAGTCTTTTTCATTATATGATTGAAAAACTTTTGCTATTATGATATCCTATTAAGGATTGGAGTGATAACATGATCCATATTGTTTTGGTGGAGCCGGAGATCCCCCAGAATACCGGCAATATCTCCCGCACCTGCGCCGC
>JAFSBD010000083.1 GCA_017442025.1 Clostridia bacterium | reverse complement strand
GGCTTGGAGGAAATGATGGAGGAGATGGCGCATCACGATCATCATCACCACCATCATCATGATGAGCATTGCGGCTGCGGTCATCACCACCATGAGCATGATCATGAACATCACCATCACGATCATGACCACGAGCATGAGCACGAGCATCATGACCATGAGCATCATCATGACCATGGCCCCGAATGTACCTGCGGATGCCATGATCATCACCATCATCATGCCGATGAGGTTTTCACAAGCTGGGGAAAAGAAACACCCCGCGCCTATTCCCGCGATTATTTGATGAATGCCTTGGAAGAACTGGATACCGGAAAATTCGGCACTATTCTTCGGGCCAAGGGCATGGTCGCCGCGGAAGAGGGCGGCTGGCTGTTCTTTGATTATGTTCCCGGGGAGCAGGATGTTCGCGCAGGCACGGCCCAGGTCATCGGTCGCCTTTGCGTGATCGGTTCGGAGCTGGACGAAGCGGCCTTGGCTGAGCTTTTCGGGCTGGAGGGCTAAGCGATGAAGCAGATCCCTGTCTATCTTTTTACCGGCTTTTTGGATGCGGGCAAGACCCGCTTTATCCAAGAAACGCTGGAAGATCCCTCTTATAACGATGGCACGCCCACTTTGGTGCTGATCTGCGAGGAAGGGGAAGAGGAACTGGATGTTTCCAAAATGCCTTCCGACCGCATTTTTATTCAATCCATTGAAGATCCCGAGGATCTTAAGCCCAAGCTGCTGGAACGGTTAGCCAAAAGTAGCCGCGCCCAGCGGGTCTTTATCGAATATAACGGTATGTGGCTGGGCAAAGATCTTTTTGATGCTCTGCCCGAGGGTTGGGTGATCGTGCAGGAATTTTGCTTTATGGATAGCAATACCATCCTCACTTATAATGCCAATATGCGCAACCTTGTGGTCGATAAGCTTCAATCAGCGGAGATGGTCATCTTTAATCGGATGCCAACCACCACCGATGTGATGCCCTATCATAAGTTGGTGCGGGGGATTTCCCGCCGCGCCGATATTGTCTATGAGGATGAAAATGGGCGGGTCATCCCCGATGTGATCGAAGATCCTCTGCCCTTTGATGTCAATGCCCCCATTATTGATATTGAAGATATCGACTATGCCATCTGGTATCGAGATCTTTCCGAAGAGTTACCAAACTATGAGGATAAAACCGTCCGATTGAAAGGGCGGATCATCATCGATCAGCGGAGCGACGGCAGTTTCTTTGTCTTCGGGCGGCAGGTGATGACCTGTTGCGTGGAGGATATTCAGTTTGCAGGCGTTGCCTGCCTCTATCCCGATTCCTTCTCCCTGAAAAACGGAAGCTGGGCAACTGTTACCGCAAAGATCCATATCGATACCCATGAGGCCTACGGCCGCGAGGGTCCGGTTCTCAATGTATTAGAAATCGAGCCCGCTCTGCCGCCTCTGGAAGAGGTTGCCACATTTTATTAAATAAAAAAGACACCCGCCGGGGTGTCTTTTTTGATGTTTAATGAACACTGAACAGAAGATCGTAATAGGTGGGATAGGGCCATTGATCGCTGGGGATGATGATCTCCATCTTATC
>JAFSBD010000082.1 GCA_017442025.1 Clostridia bacterium | reverse complement strand
ATATGGGCAGAGGGCAGGTTGATGACAAACTCCCCGCTCTTTTTGATCAGCTCATAGGAATAGCGGGAGGGGCGCACCGAGATATAGGTCTTGGCGGGCTCGGAATTGATGATGCCTGTCCAGGCGATGGTGATGAGATTATCTTTTCCGCCATGGGCGCAGGAGATCAGCGCGGGCGGCACCGGGGCAAGGAGCGTGCCCGGCTTCCAGGTTACTTTAGCCATAAGGATACCTCTCAGTTTTAATTATCCTCATTATAATCAAAAAAGAGGCTTTTGAAAAGCCTCTTTTTTGATTTATTTACTTAAAATGCCGGCCGCGCTATCCTCATCCACATAAAGGATGAAATCGGGATGGGTCTTGAGGAGTGTGGCGGGAACGAGGTTGGTAACCTCGGTGGCTTTAACGGTATTTTCCACCGCCTCGGCCTTTACTGCGTAGGGCACGCAGGAGACGATCCGTTCACATTGCATGATCTGATAAGCGGTCATGGAAACAGCCTGCTTGGGAACATCGTCGATGGTCTCAAACCAACCCTCGCCCATCTGCTGCTGTTTGCAACGGTCGTTGAGGTTAACGATGATATAAGCTTCCTTGGTATCGAAATCAGCCGGGGGATCGTTGAAGGCGATATGAGCGTTTTCGCCGATGCCGATCAGGCCGATGTCAACGGGGGCTTTGCGGATCTCCTCGGTCAGCTTGGCGATGCACTCTTTGGTGCCATCCACAAAATGAACGGCCTTGAGGGTGCCGACCTGATCCACAAACCGCTCCTGCAGATACTTGCGGAAGGATGCGCCATGGGTGATGGGCAGATCCACATATTCATCCAGATGGAACATCTCCACCTTATTCCATTCGATGCCCGGCTCCTTGACCAGAGCCTTGAGGGTATCAAACTGGGAGGCGCCGGTGGAAAGAACGATGCGGGCAGAATCCTTTTTTGCAATGCACTCCTTCAGTACGGTTGCCACATGCTTGGCGGCGCTGATGCCTAATTCTTCACTATTCTTGCAGATACGGATTTCCATAGTTTAAATTTCCTTTCCTTCGATAATTACTTTTTTTATTGCAATATTTTCATCAAATAATACCAGGTCGGCATAGCAACCGGGGGCAAGCCTGCCCCGATCGGGCAGGTCCATGACTTTTGCGGGGGTGGCGCACATCATTTTAATGCAATCGGGGAGAGGCACGCCCGCCTTTTTATGCATCACCCGCACCAGCCGATCGGCGGTGGCGATACTGCCGCAGAAGGAACTCATATCGGTGAGATAGGCGATGCCATCCTTAATGATGCAGTCCACACCGTTATCCTTGGGGCCTAAAACCGAGGGGCCTTCGCCCATCCCTGCGCCCCGCATGGAATCGGTTACCAGGCAAAGCTTATCTGCGCCCTTGATCTGATAGATCATCAAAAGCAGTTCGGGGGGCAGATGCAGACCGTCGGCAATGATTTCAGCGGTAACCTCTTTTTCCAAAAAGGCGGTTTCCACCCCGCCCAGCTTACGGAAAAGATCGCGGCGGGTAACGGTATTCATCCCCGAATAAAGATGGGTGGCCAATTGACATCCCTTTTCAATGAGGGGCTTGATCTCCTGATAGATGGCGTCGGTATGGCCGTAGGCGGCGATGATGCCCTTTTGGCGCAGGGTATTGCAAAGTTCTTCTGCCCCGGGCAGTTCGGGAGCGAAGCTCATCCGCCGCAAGCTGCCTTCTCCCGCGGCGATCCATTCTTCATATTCTGCAGGATCGGGGTTGCGGATATAGCGGGGGTCCTGCGCCCCGCGCTGGGCCATGGAAAAATAAGGTCCTTCCAGATGACTGCCCGCGATATGGGGCTTACCGGGGGCGTTTTCGCCCATGGCTTCTTTGACATTTCGGATAAAGCTCAGGATCTTCTCCCGCGCTGTGGCGGTGGCGGTAGGGAAGAGGGTGGTGGTGCCGTGGGCGGCGTGGGCCGCCGCTGCTTGCAGGATGTCCTCTTTGGTACCGTCGGCAAAATCGAAGCCGCCTGCGCCGTGGGTATGGATATCGATGAATCCGGGGGCAAGATACAGCCCCTTCCCATCGATCAGCCGATCATAGGGCAGATCCTCTTGGGTGATGGCGGTGATCCGCCCATCTTCAAAATAAAGGGCGTGGCCTTTTAAAAGAACATCGGTGATAAGAACCGCGTTTATAATTTTAGTAATCATTTCAATTCCTCATAGAATTCGCTGAGGGCGACTCGGCGATTTTCTGCCATGGATATATTGGCGGCCATCCCGATGCCGATGGACATCATGCCCGCCCAGGTATCGGCGAATTGGCAAAGGGGATCCTCCGGCTTACCGCGGAATAAGCCTTCCATCAGAAGACCGTCGGCTCCGCCATGGCCGCTTTCGTCCGCTTCGGCGATGGGGATCTCGGTGCAGTTATGCGCCCGATCATAGAGCAGGATGGAGTTTTGGGTATGGCTTTGGCCATAGCTGGTGGTACTGCTTTGGTAGCTGGAGCGAACCTCTAAGCGGCCCTTACTGCCGTTGAAGGTAAAAACATGGCCTTCATAGGGGCAATGGGCGTTGAGAGAATAGGTCAGCAGGGCACCGCCGCTGTATTCCACGCTGATGCTGATGGTATCTTCGATATCAATTTCATCGGAGAAGATGCATTTATCCCGCTTATAACCGTCGGCATCCTCGCAGTTGAGGTAGACCTCCCGATGGGGGGTGCGGTCGATATTGAAATAGTAGGGGCAACGCTCCTCGCAGGTAAGGCACCGCTCAGCGGGCTGGGGCTGATTGGTGCCGTAGAAACGGCGCTTGCCGAAGGCGTGAACATAGAGGGGCTCTTGCTCTAAGTACCAGTTGATGAGATCAAAATGATGGGTGGATTTATGAACCAGCAGGGAGCCGGAATTGGCCCGCTCCCGATGCCAGCGGCGGAAATAATCCGCGCCATGATGGGTATCCAGCATCCACTCCACGTTTACGCTATAGATCTCGCCGATCGCGCCAGAGGCCAGAATCTCCTTGACCTGCTTATAGAAGGGCGAAAACCGTAGGTTGAAGGTAACCCGCACCTGCTTGCCGCTCTCTTTTTCGGCCTTTTGGATGGCCAGCGCCTTTTCAAAGGTGGTGGTCAGAGGCTTTTCACTGATGACATCGCAACCGGCACGAAGGGATTTAATGATGTACTCATCGTGGGTACAGTCCTTGCTGGTTACGATAACCGTATCCGGCTTTACCTCTTGGAGCATCTCATCAAAATCGGTAAAGACTTCGGGATGAACCTTGCATCGCTCGCTGGCAACCTGCGCCCGCTTGGGGTTGAGGTCGTAAAGACCGCAAAGCTCGGCGCAATCATCGAACTTCCCGCTTGTCAGTGTCTGGTTATAGGCACTGCCGCGGATGCCGCAGCCGACCTGCACATATTTTTTCATAAAAGAGGATACCTCCCATCTGTTCGTGTTGCTTTCATTATATAACATTAAAATTGTTGTGTAAATAGATAAAAACGGGAACTTTTGATAAAAATCTTGAATTTATTGATAATTAAACAGGCCTGCAAAAATGCAGGCCTGTTGCTTTATAAATATTTTCGGATATCGATGGCGAGGCGTTCTTCTAAATTGATCAGCCGTTTGGCGATGTCTTTGGAGACCTCATCGGCCGCCTCATATTGATTGAGGTAGCGGTTGAGGGATTTGACGCCCATGTTGCAACCGTCGGTCATCAGATCGGCAATGGTTTTATCGGAGCTATCGATGGATAGCATGGTGGTGGTCTTCATCCAGCTCATACCCTTGGCGATGGGGTTGGGGCCTTTGCCGTCGTCGTTATATTTCTCCAGCAGTTGCTGGATCTCGTTATTGAGTTTATCGTGTTCTTCCTTGCAGTCGTAGAGGGTTTTGCGCAGCTGTTCGCTTTTGGCATAGTCCAAAACGTCCTTGATGGAGGCAATTCCCATCTGCACCCCTGCATCGCATTCCCGCAACAGTTTGATTGTATCCTGCTCGATCATTACTCATCATCCTTTCAAGGCTTTTGATGATAGGATGAGCAAAAATCTTTCGTTTATACAGCGGTAAGCTTCTTTTTCCTGATCTTGCGCAGGATCAGCCAGATGGCCAGGGCGATGAGTGCCAAAATCAGCAGGATCGCACCCAAAAGAACATAAGTGAAAACATTGGCATTGGAGAGGAGTTTTGCGGGGTTGAGGCTGGAATAGACTACCTTGCGCCCGTCGGTCCGGGCATAGGCAGGATCCATCTTGCCGCCCATGGAAAGGAGATAGGTGGCGATGGCATACCATTCCTTGACCGGCTTGCCCTCTTGATCCTTAATAACGAAATGTACCAATTCATCGGGCGCGATGGGGTTGCCTTCGGCATCCCGCGGAGTGATGGAGAGCAGACCCATGGAGGTGCTTTCCACCGCGCCCAGCATCTGCCCGGCATACATCCCGGTAACGATGCGGTAGAGCTGATCGTCCTTGATCTCTTCGGTCGTTCCGTCGGCGCGGCGGAGCATGGCATAATCGACCTTATTAAAGATCATGCGTTTGGTATTGAAGGAATATTCCACGCCCGAGGTAAACAGCTGTGCTGAGCGCATCAGCGGCTGAACGGAGGCGTCCACCTCCAGCGCATTCTTGAGATCCTTACCGGTGACATAAACCGCAACCAGCTCGCCCTCGGTGCCTACGCCCAGAGAAGCAGCATTGAACACATCCGAAACCGTGACTTCGCCCACCGGCAGGCTCTCGCGGATGACGCCCGCAGCGGTAACCGCCATGTCGACTGTCTGACCCGTCGCCTGCTCGACGGCCCACTTATAGGCGTCCGAGAAGATATTGCACAGGGTGGATTCATGCTGAGTAGCGTATACCTCATCCACCGTATCGAACTTGTAGCTGTTATTGACCAGCACCTGATCGAAGCTCATGCCGTAGTTATTCAGATAATCCGTCTCGACCGACGCCTTGAAGGATTCGACCAGCGCGGCGATCGAAGAATCTTCCTCAACGCTTCCATCGATGGGAATGAGCTCATAGCTGACGAGGCCGGTCACGCCGGTTTCATCCACGCTCAGCTTCACAACGCCCAGATTCCTGCCGTATTCGGCGGCGGAAACGATATAAGTGCCGTTGACCTCGATGGGCTTATCCAGCGTGGTGTGCGTATGGCCGGAAACGATCACGT
>JAFSBD010000081.1 GCA_017442025.1 Clostridia bacterium | reverse complement strand
GGCGGCGGCGCATTTTCCGGTAAGGATCCCACTAAAGTGGACCGTTCTGCTGCTTATGCCGCCCGCCATGTGGCAAAGAATATCGTTAAGGCTGGCCTTGCCCGTAAGTGCGAGGTAGAGCTTGCTTATGCCATTGGCGTTGCCAGCCCTGTTTCGGTAACGGTGGATACTTTTGGTACCTCCACTGTCCCCGAAGAGAAGATTTTGGAGGCGATCGACCGCTTCTTTGATCTTCGCCCGGCCGCGATCATCAAGAATTTCGATCTGCGCCGCCCCATTTATACCCCCACTTCCAGTTATGGCCATATGGGCCGCGAGGATCTGAACCTGCCTTGGGAAGATACCTCGGTAGCTGCTCAGCTGCGGGAATTTGTAAAATAAATCCAAAAGCCGTAAAGCATTTGTGCTTTACGGCTTTTATCGTTCACCATTCCCGGTTTCCATCATAATATAATAGTGTATAAAACTCGAATGATGGGAGGATGGCCAATGCTTTGGCATACATTTTGGGTCTTGGTGTCGTTTTTTTCGGTTATTGGTTTGTTGGAATGTGTTCTGGGGGTGGTGGAGCTTCTTTCTTTATGGCGGGTGCGCGCGGTGCAAAAGATCGTTCTTCAAGTATCCTTGGCGGGGGAGGAGCCAAACGTGGAGTATTTGCTCAATACCTTATGTTTGAAATCCGGTCGGCTGGATGTGGGGGATCGGGAAGCTGTTCTTGAGATTATTGATGCGGGCTTGGCGGAACAAACGAGAAAGGATGTTTTGCAATATTGCGAAAAAAATCCCTGGGTTGTGTTTACAGCCGATGAAAATAATGATATAATGTAAGTTAGTATTTTGTCAAAAAAGGAGGTGTCTGCTGTGGGCGAAGAAGAGCAAATTGAAGGTACGGTTGAAGATGTGATCTATGAAAACGAAAGTACCGGCTATCGGGTCTTTACTCTGGATTGCGATGGAGAGCAGATCGTGGCAGTAGGCACCTGCATTGCGATCTATCCCGGCGAGCTTGTCAATGCAGTAGGGAGCTGGTGTGATCATGCCACGTATGGGCGGCAGTTTGTTTGTGCGGAGATTGAAAAGAGCTTTCCCGGCGAGCTGGATGGGATCACCAAATTTTTGCTCAGCGGCGCGGTGAAGGGGATCGGCCCCGCCACTGCCCGTAAGATTGTTGAGCGGTTCGGGGAAGATAGTTTTGATATTCTGGAGCATGAGCCGATGATGCTAACCCAGATCAAAGGAATTACCAAAGAGCGGGCGCAAAAACTATCCGATGCCTTTCGGGAAACGGTCGGCACCCGCGAAATATTGATGCACCTCCATGCTATAGGGATCACCCCCGCCTTCGCGGTAAAGGTGGCGCGGGAATATGGTGCGATCGCGCCCCGCGTGATTGAAGAAAACCCCTATCGCCTTTGGGAGGATATCGAGGGATTTTCCTTCCAAAACGCCGATAATCTGGCTCTTTCATTAGGCATCGGTGCGGCGGATGAGATTCGGGTTGGGTATAGCGTAAAGTATATCCTTGCCCATAATCTGCAAAACGGCCATTGCTTCTTGCCGAAAGAAAAGTTGATTCCTTTGGGCGCGCAATATGTGGATGTAACCGAAGAAGAGGTGGAGATCGCGCTGGAAAATATGTGCGAACGCCATCAGTTGGAGCAGGCGATCATCAACGGCAGAGAGGTTATTTATCTGCCCAACTATTATCGGGCGGAAACCCGCTCGGCGGAGAAACTCAAGCTGATGCTTCAATTCGGGAAGCAAGAGATCCGCAATGTGGAGGAGCGCATCAAGAAAAGTCAGAACAAACTGGGGATCTTTTATGAATTTGCCCAGGAGCAGGCGATTCGCGCCGCGGTGGAAAATCGGGTCATGGTATTGACCGGCGGCCCCGGTACGGGTAAAACAACCACCCTGCGCGGCATGATCGCGCTTTTTGAAGAACTGAATTACAGAGTGTTGCTCTGCGCGCCCACCGGCCGCGCGGCCAAGCGCATGAGCGAGGCCTGCGGCGAGGAGGCAAAGACCATCCACCGCCTGCTGGAATACGGCGGCGATGAAGACACCTTTGCCCGCAGCG
>JAFSBD010000080.1 GCA_017442025.1 Clostridia bacterium | reverse complement strand
CTTTGTTATTGCAGCGGCCCAATATTTTGTTCATCGCAAGGAAGGAGGGGCTGAATAATGGAACAATTGAACTTTGGAACTATCCTTGCTTTTGCGATTAATGCAATCTTGATTGAAAATGTTGTTTTGTCTCAGTTTATGGGTTGCTGTCCCTTCTTCGGCGTTTCTAAGAAAAGCGATACTGCCTTGGGAATGGGCATGGCGGTAACTTTTATTATGGGCCTGGCTGCAATGGTTACCTATGGTGTTTACCAATTGGTTTTGGTTCCTTTAAAGCTGGAATATCTCGAAACCATTGCCTTTATCCTTGTTATCGCATCGCTGGTTCAGTTGGTGGAAATGGCATTGAAAAAATTAGTGCCTGCGCTATATAACGCTTTGGGTATCTATCTTCCGTTGATCACCACAAACTGCGCGGTTTTGGGCGTTTGCCTGAATAACATTCAATTCGGTTATGATTTTTTGAGTTGCCTGTTGAATTCGATTTTCACCGCCCTTGGTTTTACCTTGGCCATCTGGATTTTCTCCCTTGTTCGCACGCGCATGGAAGAAACCTGCAGTATTCCCAAAGCGTTTCAGGGCTTTCCCATTGCATTGATTACGGCCGCCCTGCTTTCCTTTGGCTTTTTGGGCTTCAATGGCCTTACCCTTTAATGAGGAGGATGAATGATGCTGATTGACATTTTAAAAGCATTTCTTGCTCTTGGAATTATGGGTTTGGTTTTCGGCGGAGCATTAAGTATCGCAGGAAAGATCTTTTTTGTGAAGGAAGATGACCGAAAGGAAAAACTTTTGGAGATCCTTCCCGGCGCCAATTGCGGTGGTTGCGGTTATGCGGGCTGCGCCAATTACGCGGATGCAATTCTTGCAGGGGATGCACCTTGCAATAAATGCCCTGTTGCGAAATCGGAAGGTGCTGCGGCACTGGCTGAGGTTATGGGGGCTGAGGCAGAGGATGTTGTTCCGATGGTGGCGCATATTCGTTGCCGTGGCAACAACCATTTTGCCAATAAGAAATATATCTATTACGGCATGAATGATTGCGTTGCGGCCAATCGTTTGCTCGGCGGATATATGACCTGCCAGTATGGTTGCTTAGGGTTTGGAAATTGCGTCAAAAAATGCCCTGAAAATGCGATAAGCGTCCAAGACGGTGTGGCTGTTGTGGACCGCGATCTCTGCATTGGATGTGGCGTTTGCCTGGATGCTTGCCCTAAGAATGTTATCGAACTGCTTCCCAAAGAAAGTAAGATCATTGTTAACTGCTCTAACCATGATAAAGGTGTTCGTACAAGAGAGGCTTGCAACATAGGTTGCATCGGTTGTAAAATCTGCGAGAAAAACTGTCCTGAAGGTGCAATTCATGTGGAGGGGAATGTTTCCCATATCGACTATGAAAAATGCGTTGGGTGCGGAATTTGCGCAGAAAAATGCCCACGTAAAATTATCGAGATTCCAAAACGAAATGAAAAGTAATAAAAAACAGTCTGCTTCATAAGAAGCAGACTGTTTTTTAGTTTAATTTTTCGCCCATGATCTGAAGGGCTTCTTTGGCCGCCATCTGTTCGGCCTCTTTTTTGCTTTTGCCGATCCCTTTTCCCAGAAGGTTGCTGTTTAAAAAACAATGAACTTCAAAAACCTTCGCATGGTCCGGGCCGGTTGCTTGAATCAATTTATATTGAATCAGTTCACCGGGGTTTTGCTGAGCGATCTCCTGCAGTGTTGTTTTATAATCATAACTGCGTTGATGGCCCGCAATTTCTTCGGCGCCTTCCCTCAGAAAGGGGAGGGCAAATGCTTTGGCAGCCTCCAGACCGCCATCGAGATAAATGGCAGCCAGAAGGGCTTCAAAGGCATCGGAAACGATCGAGGGACGTTCACGACTGCCGGCAAGCTCTTCGCCATGGCCTAAAAGAAGATGACATCCAAGCTCAATTTCTTTGGCAAATGCGAAAAGGGAGTTTTCACAAACTAAAAGTGCACGAAGCTTGGTGAGATTTCCTTCGGGGAGATGGCGATAGTGGGTGAAGAGAAACTCAGCCGCAATCAGCCCTAAGACCGAATCGCCTAAAAATTCCAATCGCTCGTTCGAACCGGGAACTTCATGGCGATGCTCATTGGCATAGCTGGAATGGGCCAGCGCATGGCGGAGCAGTTCTTCATCCCGAAAAGAATAACCTATTCTTTTTTGTAATTCAGCAATCGATGGCATTTTATTTGCTGATATAGTTGATCAGGTCGCCCACGCTCTTGATGCTTTCCAGATCTTCATCCTTGATCTGAACATCAAACTCATCTTCGATGGCCATGATAACTTCAACCAGATCCAAAGAATCCGCACCCAGGTCTTCCAGGGTGGTTTCCATTGTAATCATATCCTCATCGGAAATGCTTAACTGATCGATAATGATTGCTTTTACTTTTTCAAACATATTTCTCTGTGTCCTTTCGTGAATGATTGAATCATACAACTAATATACTACTAATTTTATGGGAAAATGTCAAGAAGTTATTCTTTTGCTAACGCTTCCTCGATTTCGCGGATCATTCCGCTTTCAGCAAACACACAGGCCTGCCGAATGGCGTTTTTAAAGGCCTTGGCATCGGAGGAACCATGGGCTTTGATAACCGGCTTGCTGATGCCCAGAAGGGGTGCTCCGCCATATTCCTTATAGTCCATCTTCTTGCGGAAGTCATTGACCTGGCTCATGATCAGCAGGGCGGCGAGCTTGGATTTAAGGTTTTTGGTGAGCATATCCCGCAAAACTTTGGAGATGAGCTTGCCCCAACCTTCGGATACCTTTAAGGTGATATTCCCACTGAAGCCGTCGGCCACTACAACATCGCAACCGCCTAAAGGTACATCACGTCCTTCAATGTTTCCGATAAAGTTAATATTGGGATTATTTTTTAAGAGTTGGTGGGCTTGCTGCTGAAGATCGGGGCCCTTGCACTCTTCGGTGCCGTTATTGAGCAAACCGACGCGGGGATTTTCAATCTTGAGGCAGGATTTCATATAGATACTGCCCATGGTTGCAAACTGGTCTAAGTATTCCGGCTTGCATTCCACATTTGCGCCGCAGTCCAGCATGATGTAGGGACCGTCTGTGGAGGGCATAACCGCGCCGAGAGCGGCTCTTTTGATGCCGCGAATACGTTTGACCAGCAGAGTGGCGCCGACCAAGACCGCGCCGCTGTTGCCTGCGCTGACAAAGGCATCGGCCTTATCCTCTTTGAGTAATTTAAAGGCAACGGCCATAGAACTGTATTGTTTTTCTTTCAAAACAGAGGTAGGCTCGTCCTCCATGGTTATAACATCGGGGGCATCAACAATCTCAAAGCGATTTCCGGGAATACCGTTTTCTGCAATGATTTGCTGAAGTTCATTTTTTCTGCCGACAAGCAGAATGGATAAATCTTTATTCTCCTCTGCGGCAAGGCAACAGCCTTTGATGATTTCCAGCGGTGCATTATCACCGCCATGAGCGTCTACAACGATTCTCATAGTTCATCTCCTTTGAAAAGATTTGAATTTGCTTTGATCTCTTCGATCAAAGCCAGGCTTCGGCGGGAAATAGCAGTATACCGTTCTGCTTTTAAGCGGATTCGTTG
>JAFSBD010000079.1 GCA_017442025.1 Clostridia bacterium | reverse complement strand
TTGCGCATGGTCTGCTTGTAGTTTTCGATATACTGATCGCGGGTGGGCAGGCCGATCTTAATATCGTCGTGAACATTGACCGATTCTACCACGTCCATATTAAAACCATAAGGCTCCAGCTGCTTTTGCACCTTGGCAATCTCATCGATCTCCCAAACCTCGCCGGGCATCTTATCATGGAGCGCCCAAACCAGACCGGTAACGCCGGGGATCTGCTTGATATGCGCGGGGGTGATTTTATCGTTGCCCGCGCCATACCATCGAAATGTCATTTGCATCGGGGGATTCCCTCCTTTATTATTTAATGCCGAAATAACGTTTGGCGTTGAAATAGCAAATGTCTTCCACCATCTTGCCCAGGGTGTCCATATCGGCGGGATATTCGCCGCCTTCCACCCATTCGCCGATCAATCCGCAAAGGATGCGGCGGAAATATTCGTGGCGGGCATAGCTCAAAAAGCTGCGGGAGTCGGTCAGCATCCCGATGAAATTGCCCAGCAGGCCGAGGTTGGCCAGGCTGATCATCTGATCCCGCATCCCCTGCTTATGGTCATTGAACCACCAGGCACTGCCGTGCTGGATCTTGCCGGCCGCCTCGGGGCCCTGGAAGCAACCGAGCACAGTGCCGATAAATTCATTATCCTTGGGATCCAAGCTATAGAGAACCGTGCGGGGAAGGGCATTTTCTTTATAGAGCGCATCCAGGAAGTTGCAAAGCCCTTCGCTTCCGTTATAAGGACCGATGGAATCGAAGCCGGTATCGGGCCCTAATTTTTCAAACATAACGGTGTTGTTATTACGCAGGCAGTTATAATGGAGCTGCATGACCCAGCCGTACTTTGCATACTCTTTGGCAACAAACAGCAAAACTGCGGTTTTAAGCTGATCGGCCTCTAAGGCTGAAACAGCTTCCCCTGCAAATCCCTTTTGCATGATGGCGTTGAGCTCTGCGCGAGTAGCGGGGGCATAGAGGGTATGGTCCAGACCGTGGTCGCTGGAGCGGCAGCCATGGGCATCAAAGAAGGCGATGCGGTCGGCAAGAGCGGCCTCCAGATCATCGATGGTCTCGATCGTTTTGTTTGCAGCCTTGGAGAGGGCGGCAATATATTCCTTCCAGCCCGCCTTATCGATATTCATCGCCTTATCAGGGCGGAAAGAGGGGGCAACGATGGTTTTCATGGAAGGATCTTCCGCCAGCAGGCGGTGATATTCCAAGGAATCAATGGGATCATCGGTGGTGCCGATGAAAATAACGTTGCTTTGGGCGATCAGCCCCCGCACGCCCATATCGGCTTCCTGCAGTTTCTTGGCGGTGAGGTTCCAAACCTCTTCGGCGGTCTCGCCATTGAGGATCCCTTCGTAACCGAAGTAGTTCTTCAGTTCCAGGTGGCACCAATGATACATCGGATTACCGATGGCTTTGGGGAGCATCTCGGCAAACTTTTGAAACTTTTCCCGATCGGGGGCATCGCCGGTGATATAATATTCATCCACGCCGTTGGAGCGCATCAGCCGCCATTTATAATGGTCGCCGCCCAGCCAGACCTGGGTGATGTTTTCAAACCGTTTGTCTTCAAACATCTCCTTGGGGCTAACATGGCAATGATAGTCGATGATCGGCATCTTTGCGGCATGCTGATGATAGAGCGTTTGCGCGGTGGGGGTGGTGAGCAAAAAATCTTTACTTAAAAAAGAGGACATGGTCGATTGCTTCCTTTCTATTATTATAAATACAGTATATCATATATTTTCACAATATCGATTGCTTAGATTGCTTGACATATTGCAAATCTTGCTATAAAATAGAGGGCGAGGTGAGCAGGATGGGAGCAAGAATTCAACATTTTGACCCCCGCCAGGTGATGTTGCGGGAGGATTTTGAAATTTTCCACTATCGGGAGCCCAAATCGCAAGGGGTGGAAGTCCACCACCATGATTTTTATGAAATCTACCTTTTGCTGGGCGGAGCGGTGGAATATTGGGTGGAGGGAAGCCTCTACGCTTTGGAACCGGGGGATATTTTTTTGATCAGCCCGATGGAGCTGCACCGCCCGGTGGTCCGCCCGGAGGGGAAGTATGAACGGATCGTTTTATGGATCAATAAGGAGTTTTTGGAAAGTCTTTCGCAAGGCATCGATCTTACCGCCTGTTTTTCCGCCCATCCTTCGGGGCGCATCAATATGATCCGCCCATCGGAAACGGCCGATCCTTCCATCGCGGCGCGCCTTTTTGATCTGGTGAAGGAATATAGCGGCACCGAGCAGGGAAATCTGCTGGCCGCCCGGGGAATTTTTTTGCAGTTTATGGTGGAGCTTAATCGCATTGCCGCCGGAACACCTGCCCTGGAGCAGCGGGAAAAGCGTGGCTCGGCATTGGTGGAGCAGGTTCTCTCCTATATTCACGCCCATAGCGGGGAAGAACTTTCTTTAGAGGGACTTGCGGGGCGTTTTTATGTCAGCAAATACTATCTTTCCCACGCCTTTAGTCAAGAAACAGGGGTGAGCGTCTATCGCTATATCATGCTCAAACGCCTGCTCCAGGCCAAGCAAATGCTTTTGGCGGGGATCGCGGCAGGTCAGGTCTGCTATAAATGCGGCTTTAAGGATTATGCGGGGTTCTACCGCGCCTTTAAGCAGGAATACGGTGTCAGCCCCAAAGTCTTTGCCAATACCCGAGAATAGTTATTTGAGAGACTCCCGATATTCTTTGGGGGTCTTTCCGATATATTTACGGAATATTTTGGAAAAATACTGCACGTCCATAATGCCGCAATGAAGGGCAACCGGTTGGATCTGCAGGCTGGTGGTCTCCAAAAGATGGGTGGCCAACTGCATCCGCTCGCTTTGGATATATTCGGTGAGGGTCTTGCCCGTTTCTCTCTTAAATAAGGTAGAGAGATAGCCGGGGCTGACATTTTGGGCCTGGGCCAGAGTGCTCAGCGAAAGATCGGCCGAAAGATCGGAATCGATCAGCAGAATGGTTTTCTGAATGGTGGGGGAATAGTTTTTCATGGTATGCTTGCGCACCAGCAGGCAATAGGAACGGAACATCTCCACCATCAGATCCTGCATGGCACTCAAGGAGGAGCTGGATTCAATTTTGGATGCATAGGCGGAGGAAATATCATTGAGATAAAGGGGATGAACGCCGCCCTTTTCAGCGGCTTTGCGCAGCAGAGTGTTCATAATAACGCTATAGTTCTTTAAGTTACGCAAAGGATCATCCAACCGCTTTTCAAAACCGTTGGAGGAAAAAACCTCCATAATATAAGCTCCTTTATGGATCTGCCCTTTGGAAACGGCGCGCATCAACTCGTTTTCTGCAGCATAACGCTCCTCCATCAGTTTCATATTAAACAATAGGTCCTCGCTGCTGCCGGGTGTATACTTCATGGGAGGGGCCTCGCTCATAAAATCTTCGTTGATATCCTCCACCGAAAAGCTATTGCTGCCCCATAAATGTTCGCCGAAGGTATCTAAGAGGGCAAAAAGATGGCTGGAATCGGGGATTACCGGAATGCCCGCATAAAAACTTTCCAGCAACCGCTGGCGGTTGGGGGAAATATGGAATTTTTCGCCGATCTCAAAGATAAGGCGATTTCCGGGCGAGGAGGAGAGGTACGGCCCGATGGCCAGCACAGCCTGGCGCGGTTCCTTGGAAAGCTCCAAAAAGATGTAGTGGATGCGCAGAGCGGTAGACATCCGATAAATGACCTGAGGATGAACCTGCCCTAAAAAGCAATCCACCGATTGCTCGGGATCGCCGCCGAAGAGCGTGCGGAAACGCTCATCCAATAATTTGTCCATGGTTTCCCCGGGGTGGATAACGATTGCCTGAACGCGGCATTTTCGAAAGGTTTCGCATAATAATTGAAGCTCGCTCTCGAGGATCATGGAAAATTCACTCCTTTTTTGTTAAAAAATATATATTTTTTCCAATACACCAATTATTATAGTATACATTTTTCTCCATTTCAAGAAAAAAATACAGATTGGTATGAAAATAATACAATAAAAACAAGAAATATTCCTCACCATAACGCTTGGATTTTATTTATACTAAAAATAGTGATTTATCCAAAATATTTTACATTCGGGAGGGTATGTGCTAAAATGAGTAAAAAGGTAGTTTTAGACGAAAAAGGCCATCGCAAGTTTGGCATTCGCGATAGTATCGCTTATGCCGCCGGCGATCTAGGCTGTAACATGAGCTTTGCGCTCAAGGGAACCATGTCTATTTTCTGGACGCAGTTTATGGGAATGGACCTTTGGTATGCTTTGCTGCTGATCATTGTTCAGGTTTGGGATGCTATCAACGATCCTTTGATCGGTTCTTTGATCGATGCGGATAAACGTAAGTATAAGCGCAATAAGTTTTTGGCTTATATCTGGGCCGGCTCCATCGGTCTGATCGTGGGCGGTGCTTGCTGCTTCCTGCCCTTCCCCAATGCCCCTGTTTGGGCCAAGTTCATCATCTTTATCGCCGGCTATGTTGTGTGGGACGCATTCTATACCGTTGCAAACGTTCCCTACGGTTCGCTGCTTTCCTTGATCTCCAATGATGTTAAGGATCGCGCCTCTCTTTCGGCCTGGCGTTCCATCGGTTCCATCTTCGGCAATATGCTGCCGATGGTCATTCTGCCCTTCATCATTTATGATATGGACAATAACCTGATCGGTGAGCGCGTATTCTTTGCCGCTCTGATCATGGGCATCCTGGGCTTCATCTGCTTCCAGATCATGATCCGCAATACCGAGATCCGTG
>JAFSBD010000078.1 GCA_017442025.1 Clostridia bacterium | reverse complement strand
GGTGCCGAACATACCCTTGGTGAACTGATACTCAATTTCGTTAGAGCTGGCTGCATCCGAACGAATGGTCATATCCCAATCCAGGTAGGTATAGTCGATCTTCCAACGAGTAGTTTCTTCCAAGGTATAGGTACCGGTACCGTTCTCATCAACCTTATAGAGTGTATCGGGAGTAAGGCCGCCGCTGCTAATGCTGGGAGACCAATAGTTGCCGGAGAAATCATATTTAGTACCAACACCAACACCGTTGGTCATCGGAACCTTATGGTTGGTAATAAAGCGGTTACCCTTCATGATCAGCATATCGCTGCAGTTTTCATCGCCGCTGGTGCCCTTATAGCGAACACCGCCAGCGGTCTGCGCAATAAAGCCACCGGCATCGGGACCCTTCAGGGTGTTGTTGGTCAAATACACAGACATGTTGGTTCCGGTCCACCAGAATTCCATGGAACCGTAACCGGACTGGAATCCATCATGGAAGACATTTCCATCAATATTATAAATGATGTTTTCCTTAGAAGTCTGGGAACCACCGATATCATTGGTGGTGAAGCTATAGAATGATTTATTTTCGGTATTCTTATACCAATAGCAGTTGGTAATGGAATAGTAGGGATCAGGGATGTTGCGGGACTGCATACCGTTGATGAAGTAAGCACCGTTCTTGGTGTTACCATAGAACAAGCCGTCTACAACAAATCTCTCAAAATAGGGAGTAAAGCAGTCGAAGCTATCCAAGATATCTACGCGGCTATCATAGAGATAGAAGGAGCAATAGTCGGTAACCTGACCAAAGGGCTTTTTGAAGTTGAAGAGCGCAATGTTATCTGCGCCGTTACGGTCGGTACCGCCACCCGCATTACGGGCATAGATGTTCTTCAGGATGGTGATATTATCGCCATTACGGGAGAAATCATCCACATAGGAACAACCTTCCGCCATCTTAATACCGTCGATGGTAATAACATAATCATCGGCTGCTTTGACCACACGGATGGGAGCATAGAAGGTAGTTTCCTTGGAAGCATCCGAACGCTTAGGATTCAGGGTCCATGCAGAGCTATCAAAGTTTGCCTGAGTAAGCGTATCATAGGGCTTCACATTGGGGTTGATACCGTGCTGCTCACCCAAAATGGTGCAAGAGCCGGGAATCAGCAACTCGCTCTTATACTCACCGGCGGGAATGCAAACGGTCGGGCATTCATCACCCTTCTTATAACCATAGGCGATGGCCTTCTCGACAGTCTCAAACAAATCAGTGCCAACATAGAACTTATAGACCTGATCACGCCATCTGTAAGGCATCATCTGGCCGGCAGAAAGTTCTCCTGCATTGGGATGCACCATCAGATATCCCGGGAATACATCGGAGAAATTCTTCATGTCGTTGACATCTCCGCAATTTTGAACCGAGATTGTATAAATAGGAGCAAAGGAAGGATAGGTGGGATCAGTTACCTGCAGATAGAGTGTGGTAACTGCATACTTATTGTCGGTAAGGATCGAGGCATCGATCTTATCTACAGGGTCGGTAACAGAAAGGGGCACGCCGTCTGCATCCAAAACTGCATTTTTATACAGTTGAACCGATGCGGTAGCACTGTTGCTGGTAAAGGTTACCGGGCAAGCCGCAGTTACATCTCCTTCGGTATAGACCGAAAGATCAATCGTATAGTAATCATTATCGACCCAAACCAAAGGCCACTTACCGGCGGTAAGATTCCAGCCCTCATTGTCGATGGTCATCTCG
The DNA here is from genome assembly GCA_017442025.1 of Clostridia bacterium. GTDB lineage: Bacteria > Bacillota > Clostridia > Oscillospirales > QAKW01 > QAKW01. The sequence goes on along the minus strand of JAFSBD010000078.1, from coordinate 12,577 downwards.
GAATTGACCCAGATATAATCACGGATCAGCCGATGATCTTCTTCGCTCATGTAGGAAGGAGTATTAACAATCGAACCGTCGATACGGGCAAAATAGTTGCCGGTCATATCGATATAAGTTCCTTCGCTGGAACCGGTAAGGGTAGGAACCTTATAAGGACCGAACAGCAGGTTGTTCTTGATCACCTGCGCAGAGGTCAGATCCGTCTGGGTAGCATTGATCAGATACTCATTATCCAATACGCTGGTGCCGTTGGGAGCATAGAAATAGTTATTCTGCAGGTTCAAAACGGAACTGCTGCTTACAAACTCATAATGGATCACACCGCCCAAAACGGTAGGATCATATACACTCTCGGTAGCGGAAGCGTTATAAAAAACACTATTGGTCACCTTCAAGGTAGAGGCCGGACGCTGAGCAGCATCTTTGCTGACCTGGATGTCGCTATAATGCTGCCCTTCTTTAGCGGTGAAACCAAAGTCGAAATTCACGCTGGCGTTATCCATGGAGATAATATGGCCAACGGGAGTGGAAGCATCAGCGTTATAGAAGCAGGAATTATTAATATCGATAACAGGAGCGTCGCCCTTCGCAAACCAGGTGCTTGCCAGGAAACCAACCTTATTCTCAATATATGCAACATTCTCTGCAATCAGTTCCACAAAGAAGGGGCTGATAAAGCCAACGTTGGGGGAATTATAGAAACCGTCGGCATTGGCAACCTTCTCATAGTTCTGATTGGTGATATAGAGGTTCTCCAAACGCAGGGTGCGTTTATGCTCAGGAGAACGCAGATACAGACCGTAGAATTCGGATTTTGCATTACCGGAGTTGCTGAACACACAGTTTTTCAGGGTGAATTCGGCCGCATTTGCATTACGCTCATGGTCGATCACCGCACCGCCGTCCGCAAAGGTAAGACCATCGAAGGTCAGATCCGATTTGCTGGCAGATACCCGCACGACGATGTTGCCCTTGATCAGGGTTTCCAAAGAATCGTCGGTATAGGAACGATCGGGATTCAATGTCCACGCAACGTCCTTGGCCGCGCTCTTGACGTTGGGGTCCACACCGAAATCAGAGCCCAGCAGGGTAACAGCACCTGCGATCTCGATGGTTTCGGTATAGGTACCGGCATTCAGCAGAATGACCGGCTTTGCAATCCCCTTGCTCTGGGCATATTCCCAAGCAGCGGCATAGGTTGCAAAGTGCATGGTATTGTCGAAGGATTCTGTAATTGCATTGCCCTGATAGACAACGGTAACAGAATCACCAACTTTTGCGTCCTTCCAATCCGGATCCACAACCAGGGCGCTATTCAACAAAGACTCATAGCTTGTTGTATCCGCAGCCAGGGTGGGGATTACGCAGACGGAGAACATGGATACCAACATTGCCAGCATAGCAATGAAGGATATCGCGCGCTTCATCATTTTCATAGTAAACCTTCACTCCTTACAATAAAAGTGCGCAAATATAAATATATATAAGCAGTACAATTATAACAAAAAAATATTCCGTTTGGCACTACTTTATTTTTTTAAAATACAACACTTTGTTGAATATTTATGAAATGTTTACAGTTGCGCGCAAATAGAGCAAAAATTTTGTTGATTATTTCGTCTTTTTACCTATTTTAAAGCATATATAGCAAACACAAGGAGGATACCGCATGAAAAGAAAAATTTGTACATTTATTATTATAACAATGCTTTTGACCACAATATCTTGTATTTCAGCCCGAGCGGAAGCCGCTCCGCAGATTGAGGTTCCGTCTGCCTTTTTGATGGATCAGGCAACCGGAACGGTGCTCTTCGAAAAGAACGCCGATGAGCAACGCGCTCCCGCTTCGGTCACCAAGGTAATGACCTTACTTTTGATCATGGAAGCCATCCAAGAAGGAAAGCTTGATTGGAATACCCCTATATCCGTTTCTACCAATGCCGCAAGTATGGGCGGCAGTCAGGTTTACCTCAAAGAGGGCGAAACCATGACGGTAGATGAGATGGTAAAATGCATTTCTGTTGTTTCGGCAAATGATTGTTGCGTTGCAATGGCAGAAGCAATTTCAGGGAGTGCCGAAGCGTTTATTGAGCAAATGAACGCCCGCGCCACTGAATTAAAAATGACCAATACTCATTTCAACAGTTGCACCGGCTTGGATACCGAAAACCACTACACCACCGCCCGGGATATCGGCCTGATGAGCCGTGAACTGATGAAGCATGAAGCGATCCGCAACTATACGACCATCTGGATGGATACGGTACGAAACGGTGCGTTTGCCCTCTCTAACACCAATAAATTAGTACGCTATTACAACGGCTGCACCGGCTTAAAAACAGGATTTACCGCCGATGCAGGCTATTGTCTTTCGGCCACCGCTTCCCGGGACGGCCTTTCCCTGATCGCCGTTGTTTTGGGCGGAGAAACCTCCGATCAGCGGTTCAACGACGCCAAAGCCCTGCTGAATTTCGGATTCACCCAATACGACATTTACCAACAATCCCCCGCCGAGATCCAGCCGGTTACGGTGATCAAGGGAATGGAAGACAGCGTCTGCCCCATTCCGGCGGAAACACCCGCTTTTTTAGTTCCCAAAGGTTCCGAAAGCAAGGTAACCTATACCATCACCCTGCCGGAATCGGTAATGGCGCCGGTGGTTCAGGGGCAAAAGCTCGGCACTATCGACTACACATTAGACGGCAAAGCCATCGGATCCATTCATTTGATTGCCGAAAAGGAGATAAAATCGGTTACTTTTCGACATTTATTTTTTCATTTAATTCAATATTTTTTCGTAGTTTAGACTTGAATAAATCCGTCAATCATGGTATTATATCCATGTAAAGTAATTTATAGGAGAAAATTAACAATGTCTGTTAAAACCAATCGTAAGTATCTCAACGGTTATATTCGCGATCATGAGCGCGAATATCTCCAGCCCCATGTGGAGGTCGTCCACAATATGCTTCATAGCAAAAAAGGCCCCGGCAACGACTTTGTGGGTTGGGTGGATCTTCCCCTGAACTATGATAAAGAGGAATATGCCCGCATCAAAGAAGCCGCAAAAAAAATCCAGAGCAATTCCGAGGTGTTGCTGGTCATCGGTATCGGCGGCAGTTATCTTGGCGCACGGGCGGCAATCGAGTTTATCAACTCCCCCCTCTATAACAACCTCAAAAAAGATACCCCCGATATTTATTTTGTTGGCAACAACATCAGCTCCAGCTATCTGAGCGAAGTGATGTCTATCATCGAAGGTCGGGATTTCTCCATTAACGTCATTTCCAAGTCCGGCACCACCACCGAGCCTGCCATCGCCTTCCGCATCTTCAAGAAGCTGGCGGAAGAAAAATACGGCGACGCCGCGAAGGACCACATTTTTGTTACCACCGATAAGGCCAGAGGCACCCTCAAGGCGTTGGCGACCGAAAAAGGCTATGAAACCTTTGTTGTCCCCGATGATGTGGGCGGCCGTTTCTCCGTCCTTACCGCTGTTGGCCTATTGCCCATCGCCGTTGCCGGCATCGATCTGGATGCCATCATGAAGGGTGCGGCGGATGCCCGCATGGACACTCTGGTTACCGATAACGAATGTTATAACTACGCCATCGATCGCACCCTGATGCTCCGCAAGGGCAAGGAGATCGAAATGCTGATCACCTATGAACCCTCCGGCGTTTATTTCGCCGAATGGTGGAAGCAGCTCTACGGCGAAAGCGAAGGCAAAGATCATAAGGGCCTGTTTAACGCTTCTGCCACCTTCTCCACCGACCTTCATTCTTTGGGTCAGTTCATTCAGGACGGCAGCCGCAATATGTTTGAGACCGTTTTAAAATGTAACAACGTCAAACACAAGATCACCATCGAGGAAGAAGCCGGCGACATTGACGGGCTGAACTTCCTGGCCGGTAAGACGGTGCAGTATGTCAACGATTGCGCATTCCTCGGGACAGTGCTTGCCCATACCGACGGCGGCACCCCCAACCTCATCCTGGAGTTTGACGCATACGATGCCTATAACTTCGGCTATCTGGTATACTTCTTTGAGAAAGCCTGCGCCATTTCCGGCTACCTGCTGGGCGTAAATCCCTTCAATCAGCCGGGCGTTGAGGCCTATAAAAAGAATATGTTTGCTCTGTTGGGTAAGCCCGGCTACGAGCAAGAGACCGAAGAAATCAACAAGAAGATCAACAGACTTGGTTAACCGACATAAACCAAGGGCTGTTTAAAAATTTTTCATGTCGGAGAAAAGGAGACCGTTATGGTAAAAGTTATTTTGGGAAAAAAGGGCACCGGCAAAACAAAGGCTTTGATCGAGATGGTCAATAAAGCGGTTGCTGAAGCTACCGGTAGCGTTGTTTGCATCGAGTATGGCGACAAGCTGAAGCTGGATATTTCCCATAAAGCGCGTCTGATCGATATTACAAACTATCCTGTGGACACCAACGAAGGTCTGGAAGGCTTTATCAGCGGCCTGTTTGCAGGAAATTATGATATTACTAATGTATATGTTGACTCTTTGCTGAAGATCGTCGGCGAGAACCTGGATGAGCTGGGTATTGCTCTGGAGAAGATGGAGAATCTCACCAAGGCCAACAATGCAACTCTGGTCTGCCTGGTATCTGCGGATGTTGAAACCGCACCCGAGTCGGTCAAAAAGTACATGTAAATGATTTTAAAAAGCGATCCGCGCTGCGGATCGCTTTTTTCTTCTCCCCTCTTGCGCAAATTAGTAGAATAAACCCCGCCTTTTCCGCATATTTATTATCAAGAAAGGGCGGGGTTATCATTGTATTATGAATGCGACGAGCGAGCAAAGCAACTGGGCAAATATATCTATGAGCATAAAGCAACGGTCCGCCAAGCGGCGGCTGTTTTTAAAATTTCCAAATCCACCGTACATAAAGATGTCAGCCAACGATTGAGAAATATCGATTATGCGCTATACCTAAAGGCTAAGGAGGTTTTGGAAAACAACCTGAAAGAGCGCCATATCCGCGGCGGCATTGCCACCCGCAATAAATACGAACAATTAAAAGCAAAAAAGTGAGTCTACGACTCACTTTTTTCTTTGCTGATTATTGTTTTTAAAACCTTTTGTGCCTGCTTTTCCTGGGCAAGATAGCGGGGATCTTTTTCAAAGGAGGTGCCTGCCACCTTGCGCACGCAAAGGTAAAGGCGGTCGGTATCGCTCTCAAAATATTCCAATTCTTTCAAGATGCCCGAATCGGAGATGTTATAGCGATCCCCCTCCAAATAGGGGCTTTTGCCCAACGCAGAAAGATCCTGCAAAACGCCGTTTTGGTGAAGGGTATTATAGGTCGTTTCGGAGACCAGATAAAGCACCGCATCCCCCGCATTGACCTGCACCACCATCGCCGCAGAATCATCCCCGTTCCACATATTACTGCGGGAATAACTCATGACGCGCGCGGTCTTCTCCCCATCCTCATTGATATCCTCAACCATGGCAGAAAGCCAGCCCTCCAGCTCGGCCGTCTGCGCCGAGATCGGCGTTTCATCCCGCATATACAGGAGATAGAGATCGGGATTGACCCGCATACGGCAGCTATGAATGGCAACAAGCACCGTGGCGATCAGAAACAAACCGCCCAAGGTATGCCACTTATAATAGTACCAGAAATTCTCAAGTTTTTTTCGTAATGCAACCTGATCCATAATCAAATTCCTTTGCTTTTGATGAGCCTATTTTAGCACATCTTTTCGAAATACGCAACCGCTTCCCCATGGTTTTACAAAAAGTTCATCCTCTCATTGCCGAATGGGATTTTATATGCTATAATTTTTTTATCGATATGATTTCGGGAGAATGGATATGACAAAGAAGTTGTTTGCCCAGGCAATTCTCAAATTTATATGCGGCGTTCTTTTGGTGGGCTTATTGATCTTTCTGCCCGCCGGCAGTCTTTCTTTTATCAACGGTTGGATCTTGATGGGAATCTTATTCATACCAATGTTTTTTGCAGGGATTTTTATGCTGTTTAAAAATCCTGCGTTGCTCCAAAGCCGGCTCAACGCCAAAGAAAAGCAAAAAGAGCAGGATCTCGTCATCAAATTAAGCGGACTGATGTTTTTGGCCGCTTTTATTATTGCAGGATTGGGCTTTCGCTTCCATTGGTATCTCTTGCCTAAGGGGATCGTTATTGCCGCCTCAATCCTCTTTCTTTTGGCTTATCTCCTCTATGCAGAGGTGCTGCGTGAAAACACCTATCTCAGCCGCACCATCGAGGTGCAGGAGCATCAAAAAGTTATCGACACCGGGTTATACGGCATCGTCCGCCATCCCATGTATAGCGCAACCCTGCTGTTGTTCTTGGCCATGCCCTTGGTTTTAGGATCTCTCTATTCCTTTTTTATTCTTTTGGCTTATCCGTTTATCATCTCTCTGCGCATCAAAAACGAGGAGGCCTTTTTAGAAAAGGAATTGGAAGGCTATCGGGAATATAAACAAAAGGTGAAATATCGCCTCATTCCCTTCATTTGGTAAAGTAAAGGAAATATATTATGGAATTAAATAAAAAACTTCAAGAACTGCGCAAGAATAAAAGCCTCACCCAAGAAGAACTGGCCGAAGAACTCTATGTATCCCGCACCGCTATTTCCAAATGGGAATCGGGAAGAGGATATCCCAGCATCGATTCTCTCAAAGCGATCGCCAAATTCTTCTCCATCACCATTGATGAATTACTTTCCGGCGAGGAATTACTGGTGATTGCCGAAGAAAATACCAAGCAAAAGGAAACCCACCTTCGGGATCTGGTGTTTGGATTGCTTGATTGCAGCGTTTCCATGTTTCTTTTCCTCCCCTTCTTTGGACAAAAAGTAAATGGCGCGGTCCAAGAAGTTTCCCTTTTATCTCTGACCGAAATCGCTCCCTATCTAAAGATTTCATATTATATCATCATTATCGCAATCATCGCGTCGGGCATTTCAACCCTCGCTCTGCAAAATCACCAAATCTCCTTTTGGGTGCGCAACAAGAGCAAATTATCGTTAGTCTTAAATACAACCGGTGCCATTCTCTTTGTTATGAGTTTGCAGCCCTATGCAGCCATCTTTTTGTTTATTTTCTTAATCATTAAAGCATTAATGCTGATTAAATGGCAATGATACGAACCGTATCAGCAATGTGACGCCCTGTTTCTTGCGGTTTGCCCTCTCTTCCTGTAAAGTGAAATCAGGCGAAAGCCGAAAACAAAAAGGAAGGGAATCCAAACATGAAAAAGAAAAGTCAAAAACATTTAATTTTTGCCATATGGATGCTGGGCGCATTTCTATTATGGACCATCGCCGTCTGCTCCATTGATGTCCAACCTATCGGGCCGCAAGGTTCAAAGGTTGGGTTTGCAACCATCAACGACTTTGTCCATCGGTGTACCGGCGTGCACCTTTCCCTCTATGCCGCAACCGATTGGCTGAGCCTGATCCCATTAGGGATCGTAATGGGTTTTGGGTTGCTCGGGCTGATGCAATGGATCAAAAGAAAACATATTTTAAAAGTAGATTTCAACATTCTGGTGCTGGGCGGTTTCTACCTTGTTGTTATGGCGGCATTTTTCTGTTTTGAGGTATTGGCTGTAAACTACCGACCGATCTTAATCGACGGTCAATTAGAAGCTTCCTATCCCTCATCAACAACCATGCTTGTTATGTGCGTCATGCCGACCTCCATCCTGCAGTTCAACAACCGCATTAAAAAACCTTTGGCGCGCCGTTGCGTGATCTTTGCAAGCGTAGCATTTCTAATCTTTATGGTGCTTGGCCGATTAATTTCCGGCGTTCATTGGCTCACCGATATCATCGGCGGTGCGCTTCTCAGCACCGCACTTGTGGAACTATATTATTCTATAAACGGGAATTTTTCATGAAAAAAGTTATCATTATCGGTTGCCCCGGTTCGGGGAAAACAACCTTTGCCGAAAAACTGCAACATAAATCCAACATTCCGCTTTTTTATTTGGATGCCATTTGGCATAAAGCCGATCGAACCCATATTTCAAGCGCCGAATTTGATCAACACCTTTCCGAAATTCTCCGATTGGAATCCTGGATCATCGACGGAAACTACAGCAGAACCCTGGAAACAAGGCTTTGCGCCTGCGATACTGTCTTTTTCTTTGATTTATCCTCGGAAGTATGTTTGCAAGGGGCGGTTTCCCGCCTTGGGCAAAAGCGCAAGGATCTTCCTTGGATTGATTATGAGTTAGACCCGACACTAAAAAAGAAAATCGAAGATTTTCAATTCAAAACACGGCCAAGCATCTATCAATTGCTCGAGCAATATAAAGAAAATAAAGAAATCATCATCTTCAAATCCCGCTCTCAAGCGGATGAATATCTAACCACCAATTATTAAAATTAGCAGAGGAGTATACGATATGAAAAAGAAAATCATTTTATTGGTTATAATTATCGCCTTGCTCGTTTCTTGGGGAAGTATCGCATACTACGATTATGCCAAGGTTGCTATTAGTTTTGATAAACCCACCTTCTGCATCTCGCCCATTCTCGCAGACGACGGAGGTTCAGGCAAATACATTGGTTTAGGTTACTCCTTCTTTATTGATGGCCATTTAGATGCCGACGATGGATATCAGGTGGATAAATATACCTACAAAATATTAGGCATAACCATCAAACAAGGCGAAGCAACCCCCAAAAAAGGATAACGGATTGAAAAATCCCATTTTGATGGTCCATTTTAAAACAATATGTAAAAACACCCTATAACTTTTGATGGTTATAGGGTGTTTTTGAATTTAATATAATTTTGCGCCGGCGGGGATGCGGTTGCTGACCATCAGAAGATGGAGCTTTTCTTCCCCTTCCTCGCTATGGATGGCGGAAAGCAACATACCGTTGGATTCCACGCCCATCATGGCGCGGGGCGGCAGGTTGGTAATGGCGATCAAGGTCTTACCGATCAACTGCTCAGGCTCATAAAAAGCATGAATACCGCTAAGGATGGTACGTTCCTTGCCGGTTCCATCATCCAAGGTAAACTGAAGCAGCTTCTTGGACTTGGGAACTGCCACACAATCCAGCACCTTAACAGCGCGGAAATCGGATTTACTGAAGGTATCAAAATCGACAAAATCCTCAAAAAGAGGCTCGATCTCAACCTTGGAAAAATCAATCACTTCCGGCTCTTCTTCCACAACATCAACCACGGGAGCAACCTCTTTTTTACCGGTCTCCAGCGGTTTCATAGTCGGAAAGAGGATGACATCGCGGATGGTATCGGTGCCGGTGAGGAGCATGACGCAACGGTCGATGCCGATGCCCATACCGCCTGTGGGCGGCATACCGTATTCCATCGCGGTGAGGAAATCCTCATCCAGCATCTCGGCCTCATCATCGCCACGTTCCCGCTGCTCGGCCTGCTTTTCAAAGCGTTCGCGCTGATCGATGGGATCGTTCAGTTCGGAATAGGCGTTGCCCATTTCGCTATGGCAGATGAAGAATTCAAACCGCTCAGTGAGGCGGGGATCTTCGGGAGAGCGCTTGGTCAGCGGAGAGACCTCCACAGGATACATGGTGATAAAGGTGGGCTGGATCAGATGCTCTTCTACCCGCTGATCAAAGCAGGCATAAAGGGCGTTACCCCAGGTGGGCTCGGCGGCTTCATTCAGCTCCACACCGATAGCCTTAGCGGCCGCAACCGCTTCCGCATCATCAGAGATGGCACCGAAATCAACCCCTGCATACTGCTTGACTGCCTCGATCATGGTCAGGCGGGGCCAGCCGGGCGCAAGATTGATCTTCTCGCCCATCCACTCCACTTCATAGGTGCCGAGGATCTCCTTAGCGGCACCGGAGAGGATGCCTTCGGCGATATCCATCATATCATGGAAATCCGCATAGGATTGATAAAGCTCTACCGAGGTAAATTCGGGGTTATGCTTGGGGTCCATGCCCTCATTACGGAAGATACGGCCGATCTCATAAACCCGCTCCATACCGCCGATGATCAGGCGTTTAAGGGGCAGTTCGGTAGCGATACGCATATACATATCGATATCCAATGTATTATGATGGGTAATGAAGGGGCGGGCGGATGCACCGCCGGCAATGGTATTGAGAACCGGGGTTTCCACCTCAATATAATTCATATTGTCCAGATATTTACGGACATATTGGATGAACTTGGAGCGAATGATGAAGTTGCGCTTCACCTCGGGATTGATCATAAGATCCACATAGCGTTGCCGATAGCGCAGGTCCTGATCCTTCAGGCCGTGGAACTTCTCGGGCAAAGGAAGCAGGGATTTGGAGAGCAATACAATGGATTTGGCGCGGATAGAGATCTCGCCCATGCGGGTGCGGAAAACCACACCGCTGACGCCGACGATATCGCCGATATCGTATTTCTTGAATGCAGCCAGTGCCTCTTCGCCCACTTCGTCGATCTTAATAAACAACTGAATACGGCCTTCCCCATCCTGCAGGTCGGCAAAGACAACCTTGCCCATGCCACGCTTGCTCATGATACGGCCGGCAACCGAGACCGTCTGCTCTTCAAACTGCTCAAAGTTTGCCTTGATCTCTTCGCTATGGTGAGTTACTTCGTATTTAGTGATCGCAAAAGGATCTTTCCCTGCCGCCTGCAGTTCGCTCAGTTTATCGCGGCGGACCTGCAGCAACTCGCTCAAGGAAAGTTCTTCATTTACAGTATTATTAACGTTTTCCATTACTTTTTTCCTTACTTTTCGACTTTCAAAATCTTATACTGCAAAGTACCGATGGGGGCTTCAACCGCGATGGTATCGCCGACCTTACCGCCCAGAATGGCTTTGCCGAGAGGGCTATCATCGGAGATCTTGCCGTTCATGGGATCGGCTTCGATGGAGCTGACGATATCATAGACCATCTCTTCTTCCATTTCCACATCCAGGACGGTTACGGTATTCCCGAGCCAGATCTTATCATCATCGTTTTCGGAAACAGCATCGTCCTCAACGATGATAGCATTTTTCAGAGTAGCCTCCAATTTGGCGATACGAGCCTCAACGATGGCCTGCTCGTTTTTTGCTTCATCATATTCACTGTTTTCAGAAAGGTCGCCATAGGAACGAGCCACCTTGATCTTCTCGGCAATCTCTTCCCGCTTGGTGGATTTCAGTTCGGCAAGCTCAGCCTCCAGCTTGGCCTTACCTTCTAAAGTTAAGGAAACAACTTTTTCTGCCATAATACTCAATACTCCTTTTAATCCTGCAAAGCGACCTCGGCGCTTACCGAGGTCGCTTTGAATTCATTTTGATAAATTATTTGCTCATGCTGGCAACTTCAGCAGCGAAGTCGTCCACTCTCTTCTCAAGGCCTTCACCCTTAACATAAGAGATCATGGTCTTAATGGTGATATCAAAGCCAACTTCCTTGCTGACCTGCTTGAGATACTCACCAACAGAGATCTTATCATCCTTAACATAAGCCTGCTCCAGCAAGCAGTTTTCGGTATAGTACTTACCGATCTTACCGCCGATCATCTTCTCGAGGATGTTTTCGGGCTTATTAGCATTCTTGGGATCGTTTTTGATCTGAGCCAAGAGGATGTTCTTTTCGTTCTCGATTACCTCAGCGGGAACTTCCTCGCGGCAGAGGTAAGCGGGATGCATAGCAGCGATCTGCATGCAGACGTTGCGGGCAGCTTCCTGGAACTTTGCATTTTCGGCATCAGCAACATCGCAAAGAACCATAGCAGCCTCGGTACCGCCGCCATGAACATAGCTGACGCAAGCGCCTTCCAGGCGAACGAAGCGACGAATGTTCATGTTCTCACCGATCTTGAGGATCTTCTCACGCAGGATATCTTCAACGGTGAATTCGGTATCTTCAAACTTGCAAGCCTTCAGAGCATCCACATCGGCGGGGTTATAAACGGCGGCAGCCTTAGCAGCGCCCTTAACCAGAGCCTGGAACTCTGCATTCTTGGCAACAAAGTCGGTCTCGGAGTTGACTTCGATCATAACACCGATGCCATCGGCGATATAGGTATCAACCATACCCTCGGAAGCGATACGGCTGGCCTTCTTTGCCTGAGCGGCAAGACCCTTCTCGCGCAGGATCTCGATAGCCTTATCAACGTTGCCATCGGCCTCGGTAAGAGCCTTTTTACAATCCATCATACCGCAACCGGTGGTCTCACGCAGAGCGGCGACATCTTTAGCAGTAAAATTCATTCTATTTTTCCTCCCTAAGATTATTCGGCAGCGGGAGCTTCCTCAGCGGCCTCATCAGCCAGCTGCTCGCCCTGCTTGCCTTCCATAATGGCATTTGCCATGGTCTCGGCGATGAGCTTGACAGCGCGGATCGCGTCGTCGTTGCCGGGGATGGGATAATCAACTTCATCGGGATCGCAGTTGGTATCAACGATCGCAACAACGGGGATGCCCAGCTTCTTAGCTTCGGCGATGGCAATGTGCTCCTTCTTGGGGTCAACAACGAACAGAGCGGCAGGAGCCTTCTTCATTTCCTTGATACCGCCGTAGTTCTTTTCCAGGATCTCCATCTCGTGGCGCAGCTTCAGAACTTCTTTCTTGGGCAGAAGATC
>JAFSBD010000077.1 GCA_017442025.1 Clostridia bacterium | reverse complement strand
GTGGGGATACCCTTTTCAAAATGGATGGTAACATAGGTCGGCTTATCGGGGGCCTGCTCGGGAGAGATGCCCATCTCCAAAAAGCCCTTCTTATTATAGAGCGGCTCGTTGGCGGGATCTTCCAGATCCATGCCCTCATGGGAAAGATGCCAAAGGTTCTTATCCTTGGAATAGTTGGTCTCTCTATTGATCTTCAAGGGGATGTTATGCGCCTCGGCATAAGCGATCTCCTCTTCTCTGGACTTGATATCCCATTCCCGCCAGGGAGCGATGATGGTCATATCGGGAGCAAAGGCCTTGAGGGTCAGCTCAAAACGAACTTGGTCGTTGCCCTTACCGGTGCAGCCATGGCAGATGGCATCGGCACCTTCGGCGATGGCGATCTCCGCCAATCTCTTGGCGATGCAGGGGCGGGCCAAAGAGGTACCCAACAGATAGTTTTCATAAACAGCCCCGGCCTTCACCGCAGGGAAGATGAAATCTTCAACAAACTCTTTGGAAAGATCCTCAACATAGAGTTTGGATGCGCCGGTCTTCAGCGCCTTCTCTTCCAGACCTTCCAGCTCGTCGGCCTGGCCGACGTTACCGGAAACGGCGATAACCTCGCAGTTATTATAGTTTTCCTTCAGCCAGGGAATGATGATGGAAGTATCCAGACCTCCGGAATATGCCAAAACAACCTTCTTGATGTCCGCTTTACTCATTTATTTTTCCTCCGATTGAATAAAATTCAAAAAATTATGAATAAATAGTACCACACCATCCCGCGAAATGCAACACTTTTTAGCACTTTTTATGTAATTTTTATAATATATACAATCGTTTGCGCCAATTCAGCCGCCCTTTTGTATATTTTTATACAATGACCGCTTTATACATCGGTTTATGCACGATTTCGTGCATATTATTCGTTTTTAAACGCAAAAAGGGCCGCCCTCCTGATGGAGGATGGCCCTTGAAATGATTTTATGAATTTTCTTCTCCGCGTTTGCCGAGGCAATAATAATTATAGGCATCCAGATTGCGTTGCTCTCTAACGTTAAGTCCCTTTCTTCCAAGGGAAGCCTCGACCTCACTTAGACGAATATACGGAACTAAAAGGTCTTTTGTAAAATATACGTCCGCCCCGCCCTCATGCTTCGGGCCGATATTATAGACAATAAATAGATAATCTTCATCCTTTTCGATCGGCGGAAATCCTCCGAAATGCTCCACAGCCAATTTTCCATCCCGCCAATGAACAAACATGGGCTCCAGCATAAAAATTACATCCCCGGCCTGAACCTCTCCGTGGTAAACCTCTTGCACCAAAATCGGTGTTTCATTATGCTGGTCAAGCAAAGAAAACATGCCACTATCATATTGCGTGCTCTTTCCGTCGATCCTCCCACGGACAACAATGTAATCTTTCAATGCAAGCCTATCCTGTAACTCTTTGAAATCCTGTGGGCCTTCTATATAGTCTACCAATCCAACAAAGTCATCGGCAAAACGCGGGAGAGTGGAAAGCTCGAATTGGGATTTATCGGGAACGGGCGCGGTTTTAACTTTATTTTCAAGCGGTTCTTCTTTGGGTTGTTCCTGTTCTGGGGGACGTAGTTCCTCCTTTTCTTGGGCAGGTTGCTCTTGGGGTTGGTCGATAGTTGGTTCTCCCTTGGGCTTTTCTTCGGCAGGTTCTTTTTGCTCCGTGCCATCATCCTTTTCCACTAATTGCTCCGGCTGGGAAAGGGTTGCAAAATCTTCTTGCTCATTGGTACGAGCACACCCCATTAAATTACAAATTACAAAACATATAATTAACAATATGGCTATTCTCTTCATGAATAAGTCCTCCTTATCAGCCCCACTTATTGCTCAATGTTCTCATGTCATAATTCTCTATTCTATTACTTACCTTGGGATATGTATCAGTAACATCTCCACCCTGATTCATAACCGAATATGCCACCCATTCCATATTAACTTGATGAATTTGAAAACTTGGGCTCAACTCATAAAAGGGATGATCCAACATCAGCGCATGCCCCATCTCGTGGAGTAGGGTTATCTGCCATTGGCGTTCCGTTACAGTTACATAATCATTGATAGTTATTTTGGTTCCTCGAAGGACACTGTCAGAAAAATATCCCCTTTCTCCCACAAATGCATTATTCCAACTTCTATATGGAACTGTATATCCCATGGTGTTGTTGTTGTCGATGTCTGTCAAAGTATCAACTTCAATATAGATATCAGCCTCGGCTCTTGTTGAACAGTTTTCCAATTCAATTCTCGTAAAATTAGACCGAGCATTCCATAAATCTGCTGCTTCATCAACTAATGGTTTGAATCCTCTTTGAATAATTTCTGTTTCAACATAATATTTTAATGTTCGCATATTCTCTGTTGCAGAATAGTCCATATTGGAATAAGTACAAGGAAAATATTTATCCAATACATGAAAGTTCCAATTTTCATCTGTTCCACCTAATTTGCGATTTTGTTGAATAGATGTACTCGTTGCATGCAAAACCATATAGTTACCCGAGCAGCGGGTAGCAATATTTTGCCATCCGGTGCCGGTTGGAGATATAGCAAATTCCTGTGCCTTATTTGGGGAACTTTCGGGAACAAGATGAATTGTTGTTTCAATCACCGGCAATAAGCTTGAAACCTCCATCACCAAATTAGTGTATGCATTTTTTATTTTGTAATATACTCCTGCATCACTTGAATATTTTTGAATGACCCACAGTTGAGTCGGATCGCCAGTTGCTTCATCTTGGCCAACTATATAATTATATGGAGCATCGAAGTCATACTTCACATCAAGGAAACAGCCGGTAGATCCGGTGCCGATCATAACTAAATTTTCAGATTCCAAAACAGGGGCACTTGTTGGCTTATCCAATGTGATCTTGCTGCTTTGAATCCAGCCACGCTTGAATAATACATGCCCGCTGGTTCCGGGATTGGTTACATATTGAATAAAAGAATAGCTTCCCGATGTTCTCAATACCAAAAGGGGTTTATGAGCATGGATGCCTTCATCTGCATCGATCGCCCCCACCTTGGCATAGGAACCTCCGGGACCGTAATAAACATCTGCCCCTGCACCGGTATTATTATGACCGGGTGTAAAAACCGCTTGATTGCACCAATCATATCCGGCATAATCCGCCGCATTGAAATTAGACATTGCTGTATAACCGCGCTTAACGATGCCATTGGCGGTATATTCAATGTAAAAAAATTCTTGTTCGCGTTCCAAAATTTTAACGCTTGTTCCGCCCGGGAATTCATCCATGGGATTACATGGCCAATAAGGTGCGGGTTTGACATAAGACCATTGGTTTACTGTTGCCGTAATCGTAGCCGCCTCTATTTTAACCTCCATTAGAAACGGAACTCGGATAAACAACACTATTGCCAAAATAACAGATACTATTTTTCTAGCTTTTTTATAAATCATATTTTTGCCCTCAGAGATGCTTGGTCTTCACGAGTCTTTGGAAATGATAATTATATTCTATCCTCCTTAAATTTTCTCGTCCCTTGTCTGCTCAAGAGTCTACCATAAAAAACATGCAGAAGTCCGCATGCTTTAGCGGTCTTCTGCACAATCAATCAACTTGTTCTGTTTTGACAAGGAAAAACCCGGGATCATACATCAAACCGCATCAAAAACTGTTCTTGATCCATGGGCCTATCCTCCTTAACATTTACTCTAATTATAGTATATGCTATATACTATAAATTGTCAACTATATTTTATAAATATTATGCACTGTTCAATATTTTTTTGTTTATCATGACATTTTTTGCAAACATTTTATATGTAAATGAGGGTGCCTTCCTGATGGAGGGTGGCCCTTGAAAATCTTT
>JAFSBD010000076.1 GCA_017442025.1 Clostridia bacterium | reverse complement strand
CATAAATTTAGCATTGGGGTGCTTTTGCTTAACAAGTTCTATTGACGAGAGATATTCTCTTATCCCTTTGCTCCAAAGAAGCCTTGCAACCATCAAGAATACAGGTTCATTGGGCAAAGGCTTCTTGGCAAAATGCTCCATATCCACACCTGATCCGTTAACAACGTAGGTGTTTTCAGGCTTAGACAGTTTTTTTCTTAAAAAGAAATCTCTATCGTTACTGTTTTGGATAAAGACACATTTTGAATGTCTTGAAACGGTATGATAGAAAAAATTCATCACACAGCGGACAATAAAATCTTTAAAGGTATGACGGTAATAGGCATTTTCAAGTCCGTTAACAAGAATATTGATCTCGGGCACCTTCGCCAGTATCGCGCCTACTCCACCGAATGCCACCGGCTTGCTCATATAAAGAAAGCACATATCAGGTTTAATATCGCGAAA
This sequence comes from Clostridia bacterium, assembly GCA_017442025.1. GTDB lineage: Bacteria > Bacillota > Clostridia > Oscillospirales > QAKW01 > QAKW01. Next base: position 15,689 of record JAFSBD010000076.1, on the reverse strand, counting down.
GGCCTTTTTATAATCGCCGATCATTTTCAAGCCCGAACCGATACCGATCCCTGTTCTTGACCCCTCAACCTGATAATAAGAAGCTCCCAGCGATTCCACGCTTTCTGCCATCTCCTCAGGCGGTTCAATCGATATACAAACCACCTCATTGCCCTCTTCAACAAATTTACGGATCAGCCTACCGCGAAAATTCGTAAGCGAAATTCCGCTGGTAGCTACTATGCAAATTCTCATAAGCCAATCGCCCCTCTATTTTGAAAACATTTCAACATATCTTCTTTTCATTTTTATGCCGTATTGAACTTCGATTTCGGGCAGTTCTTCGCCCAAAAGTTGTTTTATCCGCAAATAAGGCAGATTAAGACCGCCTTCCTTGAAAATTCTGACTGTTGCTGTAATGCGCGGATTCAGATCGGTCAGAACCGGTTCATCGTTTTCGTCTAACATAAAATCAAAACCTATATTGCCATCAAGACTCAACGAATTTACCAGCTTCTCGCATAATGCATAAGCAGACTCTTTCTTTTCAATACAACTGGCCATAGCAATGCTCATGCTACTTTCATAGTTGCGTCTGCCCGCCATATATAAGACCTTTCCTTTTTCCGCCAAAAGATCAACGGTATATTCGCAACCCGGCAGATATTCCATAACCAAAAGTTCGGGCATCTCAGCAAATTCCCCAAGTATTTCATACATATCTTCCATTGAAGTATCCATAGAGTTGGGCTTTTGGTTTAAAAAGATGCTTGCTTTGGAAATATTGGGGCGGATTATACGGATCCCGCGGCTGCCGCTACTTTCTGTTGCTTTTATAACGATCGCCTTCTCGGGATAACCCAAGCTTGCCGCAGCTATTTTAAATTCGTCTATTGTTTTTACTGCAAAATAAGCCGGTGTTGCGATCCCATTGCTTTTCATATAGTCATATAAGCCAAGTTTATTGTTTGCGATAAGCAATGTTTCACTTTCGCTGATAGAAACTTGAACACCGATCTCCTTAAACCTTTCGATGTTCTTAAGAATAATCGGCAGTTCCATTGATATATGAGGAAAGAAAATATCTACCTTCTCTCGCTTACATATATCGATGAGTTCATCTATATAGTTTGAATCATTATAAGCACTCACTTTGTAGTAAGCATCAACAAAATTGTCGAGAATGGGGTCATCTGCAATATCAACACCAATAATTCGGATATTTCTTTCACCGTTTTCTTTCAAGCACTCAAAAAAGCCGGGCATAAACATCGCGCCGCAGGCCGAGCTCAAAACGGTAATCTCATTCATAACGGAAGTTCTCCTTATCCATTACTTTTAAAACTGAATTTTGAAAAAACATCCTCAAATGTTTCTTCTCGCATAATCTCTTTGACCTTATTTTCCTGAGTATATGCTACCATTCTACAGTTGGGTTTTATAAACTGTGGCTTCGAAACAATCGAGTATCCACCAACATTTTCAAAAACAAGCACATCGCCCACCGCTAAACTGCCCTTATAAGCTTTTCGCATCATATCTTGCTCCAGGCAGGTATAGCCCATAATGTCGATAGCATCATAAATGGCGCCGCCTTTTTTTGTAAGGTTTTGTATCGGAAGATCTTTCATGGTGCATATCTCGCCAAGATTCTCATAACTTCCGTCCATATTTGCCATATAGCGCCCGCGAATTTTTTTAATACTTAAAACAGATGTAACAAAGTTTAAATATCGAGCAACAACCGTTGTTCCCGGCTCGGTGAAAACCAATGGCTTTTCATCCTTATAACGCTCGGCAAACGGAGCAAGTGTTTCTACGGCATATTCTTCGTAAGAGGGAACCGATGAAAACTGACCCTTCAGTTCCTCGGACATATCAGCAAACATACCGCTTCCAAGGCTGATATATTCAGGCGTATTTTCAAGATATCGGTCTGCCGCCTCTATCATGATCTGGCTTCTTTTTTTCCAGGCCTCAATCCCTCTATTGCGACTTATATGACAATGCAATCCTACTATTTTTATGTCTGCTGATTTCAGAATTTTTATGGTTTTTTCTAATTCTTCGCTTCCGATTTCCATGCCAAATCTTGAGATGAAACTATCGGTTATATTCAAATTAAGTCTCAAGCCGACTTTTACTGTGCCGCGAACTTCCTTTGCGTACTCGGCTACTCGTTTAGCCTCTTCCAGATTATCAATGTTCAGTATCCCGCCATTACGCAAATGTTCCTCAAGAAGAGGACCTTTTGACGGACCGTTATAAACGATCTGGCTGTTTTGATATCCAATTTTTTTGGCAAGTTTATACTCCATATCAGATACGACCTCGGCATATCCTCCGAGCTCTTTGACCGTTTCACATATATATGGCGTATAATTTGTCTTAAATGAGTAGGATAACATGTAGTTTGGATAGACCTTCTTCATCGCGCCACACAATCTTTTATAATTGTCTATAAAACCCGACTCATCAAAAACATAAAACGGAGTTGGAATTGTTTGTGCGATTTTTAAGTACGGTATCATACTTTTATTACCTCTTCATTTTCATTGGTGCCATGTTCTATATTCATGTCTTTTCTGTATATACTCAGATGAGGCCTATCAAAATCGGAACCATAATCGGTTTTGATTCTTAAAAAAATTACATAAAAAGTACTGATAATCACCTTTAGATCAAGCAAAAACGAAACATTCTCTGCATAATCTACTTCATATTTAAACTGTTCTTCATAGGTGGTATATGCTTTGTAAGATAAACTGTCCGGCGGAATAAGTCCACCTCGAACATTATGACGCTTAAATTCTTCTTCGGTAAAATACGGCCCGTAATAGGTGGGAAGCGGTCTCGGACCAACGATCGACATTTCACCCTTAAATATAGACCATAATTCAGGTAGTTCGTCAATAGACAGGCTTCTAAGAAGAGCGCCTACTTTTGTAAGACGCTCTTGTTCATCCAATAGTTGCCCGTTTTCATCTTTCGCATTTGTCATTGAACGGAATTTATAAAGTCTAAACGGTTTGCCATTCTTTCCGATTCTTTCCTGACTGTAAAGAATCGGCCGCCCCAAAGCCACAGCGACAATGATCGCAACAATGAGATAAACCCAAGAAAGCAAAAGCATACCCATTCCGGAGAAGACAATATCTAAAAATCTCTTTATGTATTTTTTGTACATCAAATCATTCTCCTGAACACACATTCAAACGCTTCAGAATAATTGCACTTTGCCTGAGTTCCCCTATAAGCAGCAAGTCCTTTAATAGATTCATGACTTCTGGGATGGGGATAATCCCGCATAACTCCTCTATACATTGAAAGTGCTTCGAGCTTTTTGTCAATACGCTCTTTGCCGACCTCAACGAAAAGGTTTGGATTAAACGAATTACGCGAAGAATTCACATTCCATTCGGTAGAGGAAAGCACCTCCATAAACCAAAGTTCTTGAATAGGCTTAACGTCTTCGCGTCTTTGAAAAATGCGAAAAGCTGCCTGGCAGGCAATTGAGGTCTGCAAGTGGTCATTATTCGTATCAGCCGCGTGATGTGTAATCACTACATCGGGCTTTGATTCGATTATGACCGTTTCTATATACTGAACAAGATGCAAGTGGGATATTGTGTTCATCTCGATATTCGGGAAAGTTCCATGAAAGGTCTTTCTTATTCCGAGAATTTCAGAACTGGATTCCATGTCCTGCGTAAGTTCATGATCCTCAGGTCTGGCCGCTCTTGCTCTCGCCTCAGTTGACATTATGCAAACATCAACAATATGTCCCTCGTCAGTCAGCTTTTTGATAGTCGCCCCCGCGCCCAAAACCTCATCATCCGGATGGGCAACAACAACTAAATAATTCATTTTTTAACTCCTAATCTCTATAGAAAGTCATATTTAATATATTATACCTCATTTTAAAATGTAAGTCAACAATTATTAATAATGTTTAAAAAACATGCCGTATGCGACTTAATTATGTGGAAATTACATTAAATTCTTCTGCAAAAACCATCCCTGCACCTTAAAATAATCACGCGATTGTTATTGACAATCGCGTGATTATGTGGTAAAATGTCTAAAAATGGTTCTTTGAAAATATTGGAATCAAAACCATCATTTTTCACCTCCCGATTCGATAAAGATTATTTTAACAATCATTCGATTTCTATTGACCGTCAACCGATTGTGCGATAAAATATAATCAAAGAAACTTACCGGAGGTGATTAGATGGCAACAACCTATCCGGGGACAACGATCGAGGTTCTTTCCCTAAGCAAAGGAAGCTCCAAGATCTTGTTTGACGGTATTTTTGCTGCCGGAGGCATCACACTATCGCAAGTATCCAATATGACCGGGCTTGAGCCATACCTGATTCAAAACTGGGTGAGGCGAAAATTCATCACCCCTCCTGTCAAAAAGCTTTATTCAAAGGAACAGTTTGCAAGAATCGTCATCATCAATATGCTGCGGGAATCGTTGCAGATCGAAGCGATCTGCAATTTGATCCATGTCATCGGCGGCAAGATCGAAGACACAACCGACGATCTGATCCGCGATGATGATCTTTATCACCGCTATGTGGATATGATCTCCGATCAGAAGATCGATCCATCCGATCAAGCGTCGGTATTACGCGCGGCGCAGACGGCAGCCGAAGGCTTTGAAGAACAAATGCCGGGGGCTAAAACCAAACTGATCCGCATCTTGCAGGTAATGTTTTATGCCCACGCCGCATCTCGGCTTCGGGATTCGGCGAAAGAGATTCTTTCAACTTTGGAATTTTAAGAAAGGAAATACAATATGGCATTCATTGAATGGTGGAATTCTTTAGAATTGGCATCGCAGGTGTTTTACTGCATTGCGATCCCCGCGACACTCATATTACTGATCCAAACGGTACTGATGTTTTTTGGGTTTGAAAACGATGCCGACGGCGATCTCGACATGGATCTTCCCGACACCGATATGGATGTTGATCTGTCCGATGCCGATATAGACGGCGGTATTTTCGGCGAAGATGCGATCACCGAAACCCCCGACTTGGCGGGCCTTGAAAGTCTGCACATCTTTACGGTTCGGGGCATCATCGCTTTTTTGGTTATTTTCGGCTGGGTGGGTGTTGTTCTGCAGGAGGCAGGGCTAAATCTGTTCATCACCTTGCCCATCGCCGCAATCTGCGGTTTTGCCATGATGTTTATCATCGCTTATTTGTTCCGTTCTGTCATGAAATTACGCAGCAACGGAACTGCAGACAATCGCAACGCGGTGGGTGCCGCAGGCAAGGTGCACCTCACCATCCCCCCTTCCCGCACCGGCGAAGGAAAGGTCCATGTTATGCTTCAGGGCGCCTACGTGGAACGAAATGCGGTTACCGATGAGACCGAGGCCATTCCGACCGGCTGCGAAATTATCGTTGTCGGTGTTAGCGGCCAGACCAGTCTTGTCGTTAAACGAAAATAAATTAAAAATGGAGGAACAATTATGAACTCTCAAATCATCATTCTTATCTGTGCGCTGGTACTGATCCTGGTGTCGTTCCTTGTTTGGATCTGCTCCAGATACAGAAAATGCCCGTCGGATAAGATCATGGTCGTCTATGGCTCCATCGGCAAAAACAAGGACGGCACTAACCGTAGCGCAAAATGTATCCACGGCGGTGCAGAATTTGTTATTCCGGTGTTCCAGTCCTATGCCTATTTGGATCTGACCCCCATCTCCATTCAGGTCGATCTGAAAAACGCCCTCTCCAAGCAGAACATCCGTATCGACGTTCCCTCCAGATTTACGGTAGGTATCTCCACCGAGCCGGGCGTTATGCAGAATGCGGCCGAGCGTCTTTTGGGACTTCAGCTCTCCGAGATCCAGGAACTTTCCAAGGATATTATCTTCGGTCAGTTGCGTTTGATCATCGCCACCATGGACATCGAGGAGATCAACACCAACCGCGATAAATTCCTTGCAGCTGTCAGCGAAAACGTGGAGACCGAACTGAAAAAGATCGGTCTGCGCCTGATCAACGTGAACGTAACCGATATCAGCGACGAATCGGGCTACATCGCGGCCCTCGGTAAAGAGGCCGCCGCAAAGGCGATCAACGACGCGAAAAAGAGCGTTGCCGAGCAGGATCGGGAAGGTTCGATCGGTGAAGCCAACGCGAAGAAAGAGCAAAGAATTGAAGTTTCTAAAGCGGATTCTCTTGCCATCGAAGGTGAAAACGAGGCCAAGATGAAGATCGCTATGTCGGAAGCGGCACTGAAAGAAAAAGAAGCTGAGGCGCTCAAAATCGCCACCACCGCCGAAAAGACCCAAGCCGCGAAGGCTCTGGAAGAATCCTATGCTGCAGAGCAAGCCGCAGAGCGCGCCAGACGCGATAAAGAGCAGGCCACCCTCGAGGCAGACGTCATCGTTCGTGCGGAAGCCAAGAAAAAAGAAATGGAGCTTGCCGCCGAAGCGGAAGCAGAGCAGATCCGCAGAAAGGCCAAGGGTGAGGCAGACGCGATCTTTGCCAAGATGGAAGCGGAAGCACGCGGTGTGGAAGAGATCCTCAAAAAGCAAGCAGCCGGTTTTGCCGAGATCGTTAAATCTGCAAATGGCGATGCCGAAGCCGCCCTCAAGCTGCTGATCGCCGATAAGCTGGAAGATCTGATGCGCGTTCAGGTCGATGCTGTTAAAAACATTAAGATCGATAAGGTTACCGTTTGGGACGGCGGCCAGAACGGCGACGGAAAGACCTCCACCGCAAACTTTATTTCCGGCATGATGAAATCGGTTCCCCCTCTGGATGAGGTCTTTGCCATGGCCGGTATGCAACTGCCCTCTCTGCTTGGGCAAAAGGTTGCCGAGCCTGCGGCCGAGCCCGTAGCCGAGCCTGCAACCGAAGGGGAAGCACTGAGCGAATAAACCGTCTAAATATATTTTTCTCTCTCACATAAAGGATCCCCCCATTCACCAAAAGGTGAATGGGGGGATCCTTTCATTTTTTAACGTATATTTCCGTTAATTGTTCAGTAATTGATCGTATTTTAAGAATCCTTCATAAACCGCAGAGTAATCGGTGCCGTCGGGCAGATATTCCTTATCGGTGCGAATGGCCTTGCAGGCTTCTTCCACCGATGCAAAGGCACCACCGCCAACCCCTGCCAGAATGGCAGAGCCCAGGCAGGCGGTTTCCTGATCCTTGAGGGTGATCAGTTTCTTGCCGGTAAGGTTGGCTTTCATTTCGCACCATAAGGGACTTTTGGCTCCGCCTCCCATAATGCGGATCTCCTCCACCGGAACATTCAGATAGTCCAGGTTGTTCTTCAGCATGCAAGCGATGGATTCCATGATCGCGCGGGCAAAATGGGCGGGCGTATGCTCGGAAGTAATGCCGGTGAAGCTCCCTCTTGCCCGCGGATTATATTTGGGCATGGTGGATCCGCAAAGATAGGGCAGGAAAGTAACGCCGCCGCTCCCCACCGGGATCTCCTTCGCCATTTGATCAATCTCCCTGAAATCCATTCCTTGGAGGAAGGCATCGCGGAACCATTTCAGCGCCATCCCCGCGGTGGGACTCCAGGAGAGCAGGCAATAATTGCCATCATAGCAATAATGGCAGGGAACGATGCTATCGGGTTGGAAGGGGGGCATCTCCTTGGAGGGAACGTAGATGACCATGGTTGTTCCGGTCATTTCGCTGATGATCCCCTCCTTCACCACCCCTGCGCCGATGGCACCGGCGATCTGGTCGATGGCCGAGGTGATGACTTTAATACCCTTATAATCCCCCACATATTCCGCCGATTCCACCAAGGCAGGGAGTTGCTCTTCCCCGATGCCGATATAGTCCAGCATCTCCTTCCACCAGCATCCTTTTTTGATATCAAAATAGATGGTAGAGGATTGCAAGGTCTTTTCCCCCACAAACCGACCGGTCAGTTTATAGAGAAGGTAATCCTCCAGCAAAAAGATCTTTTTGGTTTTGGCCCAAACTTCCGGCTCATGCCGCTTGACCCATAAAAGCTTGCAGGCAGGCCAGGTAGCGGTAACCTCCGGCTGGCCGGTGATCTCATAAATGCGTTGATTACCGAAATGCTTTTGGATCATCTCCGCCTCTTCGGCGGCCCGATTATCCAGCCAGACAATGGCATCCCGTAAAGGACTACCCTCTTCATCGCATAGGATGAGGGTCTCGCATTGGGTGTCGATGGCCAGGCAATCGATGGGCTCTCGGATCTGCCCCAAGACATTTTGAAGCAGTTTCCAATATTTTTCCGCCTCCAGCTCCACCCTATCGCCGGCGGTTTTCAACGCGTATTCCTCGCAGGAGGATGCAAGCACCTGCATATTTTCGTTATATAACGCAGATTTAACCGATGTTGTTCCGAAATCGATTCCCAAACAATTCATTTTTTTATTCCTCAAATTTTTTAGTGATATAAAAATTATACGATAGAGGAAATTCACTGTCAATAACGATGGGAATTTCGAAAAAGTTTCGTAGCCTTGATTTATAGCGAAAAATGTAGTATAATTTCGATGATTTTAGTAGTTGAGGAGATGGTATCATGCACGGGGCAAATTATATCAGTGAAATCCGCCTCAAGGGTATGCCGGATCAGAGCTCCTACCTGCATCATCTCCCCGCCGTTCAATACCTGGCCGCGCAAAAGCGGCTGGAATTTTCAAGCAATATCACCTTCTTTGTTGGCGAAAACGGAACAGGAAAATCCACCCTGTTGGAGGCAATCGCGGTAGCTTACGGATTTAATGCCGAAGGGGGTTCCCGTAACTTCCGATTTTCCACCAACGATACCCATTCGGAGCTTTGGAAATACCTCTCCCCCATCAAAAGAAGTTTCCCCAAGGACGGATTTTTTCTGCGGGCAGAAAGCCTATATAACGTCGCAACCAACATTGATGAACTGGATCAAGCCCCTTCCTTTGACGGGCCCTTGATTGAAGGATACGGCGGCGTTTCTCTGCACCAACAATCCCATGGAGAAAGCTTTTTGGCGATTGTTCAAAACCGATTTTTCGGCAAGGGCCTTTATCTTTTGGATGAGCCCGAGGCGGCCCTATCCCCCATGCGGCTTTTAACCTTGATGAGCGAGATCAAAAATCTTTTGGATAAAGATTCCCAATTCATCATTGCCACCCACTCGCCCATTCTGATGGCATTTCCAAATGCGGAGATTTTGGAATTTTCGCAGGATGGCATTCAAAAAGTGGCGTATCAGGATACGGAGCATTTTCAAATTACCAAGCAGTTCTTAAACGATCCCGAGCGGATGTTGCATTATTTATTCGCGGATAGAAAGGATTAAAATGGCAACCAAAAGCATCTCAAAAGATTTCACCCAAGGGAGCATTCCCCGCCAGCTTCTTTGGTTTACCCTCCCCTTTATGGCCTCCAACGCCCTGCAGGTGCTCTACAGCACCATCGACATGATCGTTGTTGGCAAATTTGTTGGAACAGCGGGGATCTCAGCAGTTTCCCAGAGCAGCCAGATCGTTAATTTCGTAACGATGGTCTGCCTTGGGTTTTCCAACGCGGGGCAGGTGCTGATCTCCCAAGCCTTAGGCGCAGGAAAGCGAAAGGAAATGAGCCGCATTATCGGAACGCTTTTCAGCCTGATCCTGATTTTGTCGGTGGTATTATCCGCCATTATTCTTGGAGGGCGGGTATGGATCTTGGATTGGATGAATATCCCCAAGGAATCCTATTCCATGGCGATGAATTATCTCATCATCTGCGCCGCAGGGCTGATCTTTACTGCCGGCTATAATATGGTCTCGGCGGTATTGCGTGGGATGGGTGATTCCAAACGCCCCTTCCTTTTCATCGGCATCGCATCGGCGGTCAACTTGGTGCTGGACCTGCTCTTTACCGGCTGGCTGAGAATGGGGGTTGCGGGCGCGGCTTGGGCAACCATTATCGGGCAGGCCGCTTCCTTCCTTTTCTCCATCTTCTATCTCTATAAGCATAAAGAATCCTTTGGTTTTGATTTTAAACTCAAACGCTTTTTGATTCATAAAAAATACGCCTCCATGATCGCCGCGCTGGGCACTCCCATGGCGATCCAATCGGGATGCATCAATATTTCGATGCTGTTTGTCAATTCCATGATCAATGAGGTTGGCGTAGTGGCTTCCGCCACCTTCGGTGTTGGCGGGCGGATCGACGATATTATCAATAAGATCTCCCAGGGCATTCAGCACGCCGCCATGCCGATGATCAGCCAAAACATCGGCGCGCGCCAACCCAAGCGGGCCAAGAAGGTGGTCTATTATGCCTGGCTCTTCTCTGCCATCCTGACCGTTTTCTCTATTCTTCTTTACATCCTTTTCGGCAAGCAGTTATTTATGGTCTTTTCCGACGATCCGGCGGTGCACCAGATGTCCGGCACCTTTATCAAGGCCATCCTCTGGATGTTCCCCGCTTTGGCCATCATGCGCGGGAGCGGCGCCTTTATTCAGGGCATCGGCAACGCCCGCTTCAGCATGGTTTTAGCCCTGCTGGACGGCGTTATTCTGCGGATCGGGCTGAGCTGGTTTTTCGGCATCTTTTTGGAATGGGGCTTTTTCGGCTTTGTTTTGGGCTATGGCCTGGCCGCCTATGGCTTTGCCATCCCCAGCATGATCTATTTCCTGAGTGGATTCTGGAAAAAACGAAAGATCTTGGCCGAGGAGCTTTAAACAAAGGATTATACTATGACCTTTTCAAAGATTTATCAAAAAATCATTCGGTTTATCCGAAAAAATACGGTTATGATGGTGGCGTTTTGCGCGGCGGTGATCACCTGCTTTTTTGTCCCCATCGATCGGGAATATCTGGGCTATTTCGATTTTAAGCCCTTAACCTGCCTCTTTTGCGTGTTGGCGGTGGTCTGCGCCTTGAAAAACATTCGTTTTTTCTATATCTTGGCCCAAAAGATCGTCCAATGCTTTAAAAATGCCCGCATGAGCGTTTTGGCCTTAGTCTATATCACCTTTATCGGCTCGATGCTGATCGCCAACGATATGGCGCTTTTGACCTTCCTGCCGCTGGGCTATTTCGTTCTCCATACCACCGGCAAAGAAAAGTATATGGCCTTTACATTCATCATGCAGAATATTGCCGCCAACCTGGGCGGGATGCTCACCCCTTTTGGCAATCCGCAAAATCTTTATCTCTATACCAAATTTCAGATCCCCAACATGGAGTTCATCCAAATCATGGCCCCGCCCTTCCTCTTTGCCATCTTTTTGATTACCCTTTGCTGCATCCTTTTTGTGAAACCCGAGCCGCTGAAGGTGGCGGATGAACCCATTCGACTGCCCGTTCCGCGGGTGATCTTTTATCTCCTGCTCTTTGCGCTTTCCATCGCCATCGTTTTTCGGGGGATTCCCTATTGGATCGGGCTGATCGTGATCCCCATTGCCCTGCTCTTTGCCGACCGCAAGGCGCTGAAGATGGTGGACTATCCCCTGCTGCTCACCTTCGTCTTTTTCTTTATCTTTGCGGGGAATATGGCGCGGATCGAGCCGGTGCGGCAAATCTTTTCACTATTAATGGATAAAAGCACCCTGCTTTTCAGCGTTTTTTCCTGCCAGGTGATCAGCAATGTTCCTTCGGCAATTTTGCTCTCCCAATTCACCGCCAACTATTCCGACCTCTTGGTAGGCGTAAACATCGGCGGGGTCGGCACCTTGATCGCCTCCCTGGCAAGTTTGATTACCTTCCGGGAATACTATAAGCATAATCCCTATCAAACAGGCTATTATCTCAAAGCCTTTTCGGCCTTCAACTTTGCCTTTTTGATCCTGCTGACCGGCTTTATGCTCCTGCTCAAAGCTTTTTAGGAATATTGACAAAATTCGCTGTCATATAATATAATTAAATTATCTAAGACCAAGAAAGGGTGTTTTTTATGTATTTAGCAATTATTATCATCGCCATTGCGCTGATCATTTCCTGCCTGCGGGTCGTTCCTCAGGCAACGGAATATGTGATCGAGCGTTTGGGTAAATATCAGACTACCTGGAGCGCAGGTCTGCATGTTTTGATCCCTGTTATCGATCGGGTGGCCAAAAAGGTAACCCTCAAGGAGCAGGTGCTGGACTCCCCTCCCCAGCCGGTTATCACCAAGGATAACGTTACCATGCAGATCGATACCGTTGTTTATTTCAAGGTATTCGACGCCAATCTTTTCACCTACGGTGCAGTCAATCCCATCAGTGCCCTCTCCAATCTGACGGCTACAACCTTGCGAAACATTGTTGGTGAGCTGGAGCTGGACGATACCCTCACCTCCCGCGATACCATCAACGGGAAGATGACCGAGATCCTCGATTGCGCCACCGATCAATGGGGCATCAAGGTCAATCGGGTGGAGCTGAAAAACATCATTCCGCCCTCCGAAATTCAAAATGCCATGGAAAAGCAGATGAAGGCCGAGCGCGACCGCCGCGAGACCCTTTTGGAAGCGGAAGGTCATAAGGCCGCGGTTATCACCCGCGCCGAGGGTGATAAGCAGGCGATGATCCTTGCGGCGGAAGGTGAACGGGATGCCCGCATCGCCCGCGCCGAAGGTGAAGCGAAGGCCATTCTTTTGGCCAAGAAGGCAGAGGCCGACGGTCTGGCCGCCCTCAAAGCGGCGGGTGCCGATGAGGCCGTTTTGGAGCTGAAGAAATATGAGGCGCTGATCTCCATGTCCAACGGAACAGCCTCTAAGATCATCATCCCCACCGATGCGGTGCAGATGACCAAGGCAAACGTTCTCTTCTCGGAGACCACCGGCCTGGGGGATGCCACCGAGCCCGCCCCTAAAGCTCCCGCGCCCGAAAAGAAAGATCCCTGCTGTGATTAAATCTAAATAACAAAAAAGTGATCGAAGGAAAATCCTTCGATCACTTTTTTATTATTTTACCCACTTAATAAAGTGGTAACTATCAAGGATCCGAAAATACTCCGCCAGCCGCTCATAAAGGGGATGGGCCGCTTCTCCAAAACGCTCCTCCACCAGCTTGCCCAGGGCAGTAAGATCCTGCTCCCCATCCAGCAAGGGCCAAAGGAAGCTGCCCATTTCATCCAGATGGATATAACTATATCTCGGTCGCTTAAAAAGCAATTGCGCCAGATAATTTGCCCAGCCGGTATTTTCGATCTGCAAGGTTACCTTGCCCTCCTCATCGGTTCGCCATTGAATGGAATCGAGGCGGGCAGGGATGCGGTCGAGATAGTTCCCGACCGCTTCACTCTTCTTATTCTTCATTTTATTTCTTCGCCTTATTCTTTTTCCAGATGGTAAACTTCAATAGGCTCAAGACCACCAACCCGAAAACAACAAGACTGCCGATATTGGATGCCCAGGCAGGCAGATTCAGCACGCCCGAAAGATCCAGCACCGCGCCAACATTAAAGACTGCCAGAACCGCCAGCAGGATGCCGACCAAGCCTTCGCCCGCAATCATACCCGAGCAGAAGAGGATACCATCGTTGATAATGCCCTTCTTCTTATCGCTTTCCTTCATCTTATCAAAGAACAAACGAACCAGACCGCCTACCATAATGCAAGCGTTCAACTGCACCGGCAGGTAAACGCCGATGGCAAAAGGCAGGACAGGAATACCAACAATCTCCGCAACGATCGCAATGCAAACGCCGATCAAAATCAAGCCCCAGGGCAGATTGCCGCCCATGATGCCTTCGATCACCATCTTCATCAGGGTTGCCTGAGGCGCGCCCAGCTCTTCCGAACCGAAGCCCCAAGCACCGTCCAACAGATAAAGGGTAGCACCGATAGCCAACGCCGCGGCAACAACACCGATGATCTCACCGATCTGCTGCTTTTTGGGGGTTGCGCCCAGCAGGTAGCCGGTCTTGAGATCCTGGGAGGTATCACCCGCAATCGCCGCAACAATACAAATGATGGATCCGATCGCGATTGCCGCCTGCATTCCATGGGCGCCGGTATCACCGGTCAGCTTCAGGATCAGGGTAGCGATCAGCAGGGTAGCAATAGCCATGCCCGAAACCGGGTTATTACTGCTGCCGACCAAGCCTACCATACGGGAAGAAACGGTAGCAAAGAAAAATCCAAACAAGACAACGATCACCGCGCCGACAAAGGAGACCGGAATTGCAGGAACCAGCCAAACGGCCAGAGTAAGAACCAGAATGGCAAGCAAGACAAACTTAATGTTCATATCCTGCTCGGTGCGCAGGGTGCTCGCCTTGGAGCCGCCCACCATGCCCTTCATGGCATCGCGGAAGGTGCGCACGATGAGGGGCAGAGATTTAAACAGGCTGATAATACCGCCCGCCGCCAAAGCGCCTGCGCCGATATAGCGGACATAGGTTCCCCAGATGGCACCGGTTCCGCCCTCAGCAAAGAGCGTGCCGATGGTCTCGGTGCCGGGATAAAGGATCAGCTCTGCCCCGAAAATCACGATCATGGGGATCAGCACCGCCCAGCTCAAAAGACCGCCTGCAAACATATAGGACGAGATGCGGGGACCGCAGATATAACCAACGCTCATGACCGCAGGATAGATCTGGGTGCCGATAGCGCCGGGATAGGTCTTGGTTGTCCCCTCCAGGGAAACCTCACCGGGTACGATCTTCAAGCCGTCGATAATAAACTTAAAAAAGGCCGCAAAGCCCATACCGGCAAAAACGGTGGAGGCATTGGCGCCGCCCTCTTCGCCCGCCAGCAAAACCTCCGAGCAGGCCTTGCCTTCGGGATAGGGCAATACCCCATGTTCCCGCACGATCAAGGCATTGCGCAAAGGAACCATGAAAAACACGCCCAACAGACCGCCAAGCAGGGCAATCAGAGTGATCTCCAGAATGCCGGGCTTTTTCATCAGCCCTTCATTGGCCCAAATAAAAAGGGCAGGAAGGGTGAAGATGGCACCGGCCGCCAAAGATTCACCGGCCGAACCGATGGTCTGGACAACGTTGCTCTCTAAAATGGAGTTTTTCCGCATGATGACGCGGATCACGCCCATCGCAATAACGGCTGCAGGGATGGAAGCCGAAACGGTCATACCCACGCGCAACCCCAAATAGGCATTCGCCGCACCGAATATTACCGCCAGCAAGATCCCCATGATGATGGATGTTACCGTCAGCTCCGGGGTGATCTTTTCGGCGGGAATATAAGGCTTAAATTCTTTTTTCTCGCTCATAGAGTTCTCCTTATTTCTGTTTTTATCATATCCAATAAATCATACCATATCCTTGCGAAGAATGTCAATAAAAAAGAGCCGTTTACGGCTCTTTTTTACAGCGTGGCAAAGAAATCTATTTTCTTTCTTTGCCACGCTGTGAGACTCTCAAAAAAGAGTGCAGATTTCGTCGATCCGTTCTCGTCGGCGTACATCGGTACGGTAGAGGGCGGATCGGCGGAAAGCAGAAAAATTAAAATTAAACCGCATTTCCATGCGGTTTTTCCTTATATAAAGAACAAGGAAAAAAGCAGCAACTCCTTCTCGTTTTATTTTTTAAAAACAGTACAAAACCCTTATTTTTTTCCTTTTCTGCGGTCTGTGCCTTTTTTGACAGTCTGAATAAAAAAGAGCCGTAAACGGCTCTTTTTTAGCGATTATTCGTCGTTTAAAACTTCCCAATCGGCCGGGGGATCGCCCAGGTCGATCACATCCATCGTTACCCCGCCCTGCAGTGCTGATTGATGGGCAATGAGGCCGGGAATATTGAACCGCGCAACCTGCCAGATAT
>JAFSBD010000075.1 GCA_017442025.1 Clostridia bacterium | reverse complement strand
GTCTGCTCCCCCATCCAGGGCGAGGGCGGGCTCTTTTTTCACCTCAGGCTGAAGATCCTTCAGATCTTCCGATTTAATATAAGGGGGGTTACTCAAGATCAGATCGAACCGCTCCTTCTCCAAAAAGAAGGGCACACCCTTGAGAATATCCCAATTTTCGATCTTGACATCCGCCGCATTGCTCTCGGCATTCTGCTTGGCCACTGCCAACGCTAAGGTGCTGACATCCACCAGCATTACCTGGGCCTCGGGGAGCAGTTTTTTCACCGCGATGCCGATGCACCCACTTCCGGTGCAAAGATCCAAAACCCGAATGGGGCGATCTTTATAATGCTCCAGGGCATATTCCACCAGCCATTCCGTCTCGGGGCGGGGGATCAGAACATCGGGGCTGACCATAAAGGGAAGGCCCATAAATTCCCAACTCCCCAAAAGGTGCTGGAGGGGGGTGCGGTCGCCCCGCTTTTGCAGGTCGTGCATATAATCGAGAACCTTCTCTTCGGGATAGTCCTCCTCCCCGCTCAGCAGAATATCGGCGCGGGTACAGCCGAAATGCTTATTCAAAAGGCAATAAACATCCTTGCGGTAGTCTTCGATCCCCCGCTCTTTGAGGATGATCTCGCCTTGGCGTTGCAGGTCTTTAAGCTTTGTCTTCAAGATAATTTCCTTCTTCGTCTACAATAATTTCTTTGTTGAGGGGATAGTCGTTGAGCACACCCTTGAGGGCACAGAGCGCCACATTGAGCTGCTTTTCGTCCGGCTCTTTGGTGGTGATGAGCTGGAACCACTTGCCGGGGGCGGAGATGATGCGGGTGAAGAGATTATCATGCTTGCCCGCATAGCGGATAAATTCATAGGCGATCCCCATAACGATGGGCACCACCGCGATCTTGATAAGAGTACGCACCAGCCGATTGCCCCAGGGAATAAACATAGCAAAGATGATGCTGATCAGCAGGGTAAAGAACATAAAAGAGGTGCCGCAGCGGGGATGGAGCCGCTTGCAGCCCATGGCGTTGGCAGCGCAAAGCTCCGCCTTGCCCTCATAGCAAAAGATGGATTTATGCTCGCCCCCATGATATTGAAATACCCGCTTCATATCGGGCATAAAGGAAACGCAGAGCAGATACCCCAAAAAGATAAGGATCTTAATCAGCCCTTCTACCACCGCTTTTAATGCCGCAGGGGCCCAGCCCAAGGCCCAGCCGGTGAAGAGGGCGGGCAGATACATAAAGAGGAAAAGGGATAAAGCCAACCCTAAGATCATGGAGAGGGTGCTGAGGATGGCCATGCCGGTCTTGCCCATCAGCTTATCCAGGAATTTATCCACCTTGGTGGGCTCTTCGGGCTCCTCCAGCCCTTCCATCGAAACGTCCGCCGAATACATCAGGCAACGGTAACTGAGCATCATGGAGAGGATGAAATTGATTACTCCCCGTAGAATCGGGACCTTTCCATACCATTTGTTTTTATTTTCGATGGGTTCCACCTTCAACTGGATGGATCCATCGTTGCGGCGCAGGGCGATGGCCAGGCGGTCGGTGCCCCGCATCATCACACCCTCGATCAGCGCAGACCCGCCGATGGAGGTATATTTACATTTCTTTTCAGCCATAATTGATTACTTCCTTTCAACTTATTAATGATATCACAAAAATTAATCATTGACAAGGGGTTTGGTGCGTGATAAAATAAAAACGATACAGAGATTTGGAGACGTATCAAAACAGGTAAACCTGCCTGTTTTGGTGCGTCTTTTTTTGTTTGTAAAAAAAGGAGGAGAAGAAAAAATGTTTGATGTTGCAATCATCGGCGCGGGGGTGGTCGGCGGCATGATCGCGCGGGAGCTTGCCGCCTACGACCTGAAGATCTGCATCCTGGAAAAGGAAAACGATGTGGCCATGGGCGCAACCAAAGCCAATTCCGCCATCGTCCATGCGGGGTTCGATGCAAAATGCGGCTCTTTAAAGGCGCGGCTGAATGTGGAAGGCTCCAAAAAGATGGCGCAGGTTGCAAGCGAGCTGGGCGTGAAATATCAAAACAACGGCTCGCTGGTCATCGGCTTTGATGAGGCAGACCGCGAGGCGCTCCAAGAGCTTTTGGAGCGGGGCAATCAAAACGGCGTGGAGGGCCTGCGCCTTTTGGAGCAGGAAGAGGTTTTGGCGATGGAGCCCAACCTTTCCTCTGCAGTTACCTGCGCCCTTTATGCCCCCACCGGGGCGATCATCTGCCCTTATGAACTGACGGTTGCCGCCATCGGCAACGCCATGGATAACGGCGCGGAGCTGAAGCGGAACTTCAAGGTTACCGCCATCGGGCAGGAGGACGACCATTATATCCTCTTCTCCTCCATGGATAGCGTGCGGGCCCGCTACATCGTTAACGCGGCGGGCGTTTATTCCGATCAGATCGCCGCGCTGGCCGGGGATGAATCCTTCAAGATCACCCCGCGCCGCGGCGAATACATATTGCTGGATAAGGAATGCGGCGGGCTGGTAAAGAATACCATCTTCCGCACCCCCTCCGCCAAGGGTAAGGGGATCCTGGTCTCCCCCACCGTCGATGGCAATCTGCTGACCGGCCCCACCGCTGTAAACATCGAAGATAAAACCGATAAGACCACCACCGCCGAGGGCTTAGCGCAGGTGATGAAAGAAGCGATCGAAAACGTTCCCTCCATCCCCTACGGCAAATCCATCACCTCTTTTTGCGGTCTGCGCGCCGCAGGAGATACCGGCGATTTCATCATCAATTCTCCCCGCCCGGGCTTTATCAATGCCGCAGGCATCGAATCCCCCGGTCTTTCCGCCTCCCCCGCCATTGCGCGGATGGTAAAGGATCTGCTGGCCGAACAGGGGCTGGAATTAAACGAAAAAACAAACTATAACCCCCTGCGCCCTGCCATGCATCATTTCCGCGAGACCTCTTTGGAAGAAAAAAATGCCATTATTCAAAAGGATCCCGCCTATGGGCAGATCATCTGCCGTTGCGAGGGGATCACCGAAGGGGAGATCCGCGCCGCCATCCGCACCGAACCCAAGCCGATGGATCTGGACGGCATCAAGCGGCGCACCCGCGCCCAGATGGGGCGGTGCCAGGGCGGATTTTGCTCTCCGCTGATCCTGAAGATCCTGGCCGAGGAGCTCCATCTTCCCATAGAGAAAATTACCAAAAGCGGCGGCGCATCCCGCATGATCGCCAAAGCCATCAAGGAGGATTAATGCCATGACAGATCTGGTTATCATCGGCGGCGGCCCTGCAGGGATGAGCGCGGCCTTAGCCGCCTACGAGCAAGGCATCCGCGACATTTTGATTTTGGAGCGGGATAGCTCCTTGGGCGGTATTTTGCAGCAATGCATCCATAACGGCTTCGGCCTGCATAAATTCGGCGAGGAGCTGACCGGCCCGGAATACGCCTGGCGTTATGAAGAAAAGGTGCGGGCACTGAACATCCCCTGCAAGCTCAACACCATGGTTTTGGATATTTCCGACCAAAAGGTGATCACCGCCACCAATCGGGAGGACGGCATCTTTCAGATCCGGGCCCGCGCCATCATTTTGGCGATGGGTTGCCGCGAACGCCCCCGGGGTGCATTGAATATCGCGGGTGCGCGGCCTGCGGGCATCTTCAGCGCAGGCACTGCCCAAAAGCTGATCAATATGGAAGGTTATCTGCCGGGGAAAGAGGTGGTCATCCTCGGATCGGGCGATATCGGCCTGATCATGGCGCGGCGGATGACGCTGGAGGGCGCAAAGGTTCATGCGGTTTGCGAGCTGATGCCCTATTCCGGCGGTCTGGCCCGTAATATTCAGCAATGCCTCCATGATTTTGAGATTCCCTTGAAACTCAGCCATACGGTGGTGGAGATCCACGGCCGCGAGCGGCTGGAAGGGGTTACCATTGCCAAGGTCGGCGGTGATCGCCGACCCATCCCCGGCACCGAGGAGCATATCCCCTGCGATACCCTTCTTTTATCGGTGGGTCTGATCCCCGAAAACGAGATTTCCAAGAGCGCGGGCATCGATCTGGATCCCATCACCGGCGGCGCGGTTGTCGATCAGGATCGGCAGACCTCCTGCCAAGGCATCTTTGCCTGCGGAAACGTTTTGCACGTTCACGATCTGGTAGACTATGTTTCCGATGAGGCCGAGCTGGCGGGAAAAAGCGCGGCCGCCTATCTGCAGGGTGCTTCCGCCCCTGCCTGCTCCATCTCCTTGAAGACCGGAAATCTGGTGCGCTATACCGTTCCTCAAGTCATTACCGAAAAGAAGCCGGTTACCGTTTACTTCCGCGTGGCCGACGTTCGCCGCAAGGTGCAGGTCCAGGTATGGAGCAAGGATCGGCTTCTCTATTCCAAGAAAAAAGCGTCCGTTGCGCCCGGAGAGATGGAGGCCCTTGCCCTTTCCGCCGAGATTTTGGATGACGTTACCGCGCTGACTATCAGCATAAAGGAGGAACAAGCATGAACCGCGAACTGACCTGCATCATCTGCCCCTTAGGCTGCAACATCAAGGTGCGGCACGAAAACGGCGCTGTTTTAGAGGTGAGCGGCAATACCTGCCCCCGCGGCAAGACCTATGCCATCACCGAATGTACCACCCCCATGCGGACCCTGACCTCCAGCGTTCGTTGCAAGGGCGGCAAGCTCCTTTCGGTTAAGACCGACCGCCCCATCCCCAAGGAAAAATGGATGGAGGCGATGGCGATCGTCAATCGCCAACATCCCGCATTGCCAATTGCGGTGGGAGATGTTATAATAGAAGATGTCTTTGGGGCAAACATCGTTGCCACCAAAAATATCGATTGATGAGAGGGAGATTATGGATCATAAAAGAATTATCGCCGCCGTCCGCACCGATGCGGACCTGATGGCCGCTTTAAGCGGGCAGGTGCAAACCATCTTCCTGCTCGCCCCCAACATTTATGACCTGGCCCGGCAGGCGCAAGCGGTCCATCAAGCGGGCAAAAAGCTCTTTATCCACCTGGATCTGGCCGAAGGGATCGGCAAGGATGCCCTCGGCATCCGCTTTGCCAAGGAGCAAGGGGCGGATGGGATCATCAGCACCCGCTCCAACATTATCAAGCTGGCCCGCAAGGAAGGGCTTGCCACCGTTCAACGCTTTTTCATCATGGACTCCCATTCCATCCATACCACCGCCGAAACCGCCCATTCCACCAAAGCCGATATGATCGAGATCATGCCCGGAACGGTGGTGAAGGTGATCGAGCGGCTGAAAAAGGAACTGACCATGCCCATCGTTGCGGGCGGGCTAATCGAAACGGAAGAGGAGATCCGTGCCGCCCTTTTGGCCGGAGCAGAAGCGCTTTCCATCGGCAAAAAAGAATTTTGGGGATGCTGACGCAAAAGGTTGCCGAAATGAATTTTTTATGATACAATAAGATATTGAATAAATATTCAGGAGATTATGATCATGAAAAAACGTAGCCTTTTCCTTACGGCCATTATTCTTATCACCGCATTGCTCCTCTCCGGCTGCCATCAGGCGACCTTGGAGGATTTTAAGCTCTTCCGCTCCTCCCCTTTGGGCTTTTCCATTGAGTATCCCGATTTCTGGCAGAAGGAAGCGGATGTTTCGGAAGGGATCGCTGTTTTTGTTACCCCCGCCGAAGGGTATAGCGATGAATACCACGAAAGCTTTTCCGTCCAACGCTTCACCCCGGATATGGAGGGCGAAAATGTCTTCAACGAGTATGTGCAGGGGTATGTGGGCAACTTAGAGAGCACCCTTAAAAACTATAAGCTTGTCAGCCAGGACGAGATCAAGTTCGGCGGCGAGGATGCTTATCAGATCGTCTACGAAAGCACCTCCGACGATGGCGAAAGCCAGCTTCGGGTGTTGCAGATCTTTGCCCAAAAGGGCGATAAAATGTATGTTGCCAGCTATATGGCGGATTTTTCCAGCTATAGCTATTTCCTGACCGATGTGGAGAAGATGATCTCCACCTTCCAATTCATCGGATGATCAAAGGCAGTATCTGCGCAAAAACCAAAGAGCGGGATCAGCGCGCTTATCAATACCTGCGGGAGCAGGTGGAGCAGAGCGGGCGGTTCCCCACCGTGCGGGAATTGGCGGGCGCGCTGGGGCTTTCTTCCACCAGCATGGCCGCCGCCGTTTTGGCGCGGCTGGAATCCCAAGGCCTGATCGAGCGGCAGGGCCGCCGCAGAGCCCTTGCGGGGGTTGGCGGCGGGGTTTCTGTGCCCATCCTGGGCACCATCGCGGCGGGTGAGCCGCTGATGGCCGCCGAGCAGATCGAAGGATACCTGCAGGTCGCCCCGGAGCTTGCCAAGGGGCGCGCCCTTTTTGCCCTGAAGGTGCGGGGCGAGAGCATGATCGGCGCAGGGATCCTGCCCGGCGACACGGTCTTGCTGGAGCAGACCGCCACCGTTGCCGATGGGGAGATCGCGGCCGTTTGGCTGGAGGATGCCGCAACGGTCAAGCGGGTGTTTCGCACCCCCGAAGGGGTGCGCCTGCAGCCTGAAAATGAACAAATGGAGCCGATCTTCGCCCCCCGATGCGACATTCTGGGGCGAGTGATCGGTCTGGTGCGCAGCTATGAATGATCCCAAAGTATTTGAAATTTTAGAACGCCACGGCTTATCCACCACCAAAAGCTTAGGGCAAAATTTTTTAAAAAGCGGTGCGGTTTTGGAAAAGATCGCCACTGCCGCCCTGCCCGCCGAGCGGATCATTGAGATCGGCGCAGGGATCGGCTCGCTGACCGCCCTTCTTTGCCAAGGGGCCAAAGAGGTGATCACCATTGAGATCGACCGCAAGCTGGAGCCGCTCCTCAAGGAGCAGGTCCCCTTCCCCAACCACCAATTTTTATGGCAGGATGTTTTGAAGACCGACCTTGCCGCCTTAGGGCGCGGAACCATCGTCGGCAACCTGCCCTATTATATTACGACCGAAATTTTATCGCTCCTTTTGGAGAACATCTCCTGCTGGGACTGTGCGGTTTTAATGGTGCAAAAGGAGGTCGCCGAGCGGCTGCTCTGCGCCCCCGGGAGCAAGGACTATCGCGCCGCCTCGGTTTGGGTGCAGGGTCTTTGCGAGGGGGAGCTTTTATTTGAAGTTCCGCCCCATTGCTTCCATCCCGCGCCCCATGTTCATAGCGCGGTGATCCGCCTGCGCCCCAAAGCCGACCGCCCCGATCCCAAAGGTTTTATCGCCTTTGTTCAGGCCGCCTTTGCGGCGCGGCGCAAGATGTTTGCCTCCTCGGCGGCGGTGCAGCAACTCTTAAAGTGCGATAAGAGTACCCTTTCGGCTCTGCTGGAGCAGGCGGGATTGCCCCAAAATTCCCGCGCCGAAGCCTTTTCTCCCCGGGAATTTTTGCGGCTTTACAAACTTGCACAAATTAAAAACGGATAATTTACAAAACTTTAGCAAAAATAGGGATTGCAAAGGTAACAAAGTCCCTTTATAATTTATAATGATTGATGAGTGTGGAAATGTCCCAAACATTTCCACAAGTTGATAAAATCAACTTCATCCAATTAAAATTCTTTTGAATTTTAATTGGATCTCACTCTCATTGCAATGGATATCGTTGAATTTTCTTTGAAAATTCAACACCAACTCTCAGAGTTGGTGTCGAAATAGTGATCATATCACTATTTCGACGTACGATAACCATTATAATTGTAGAAATTTGAACATTTGGCAGGGATTGCCAAAGGAAAGGAATTTTAGTTATGACAACCAAGAACCAAGCACTTTTGACCTGGATCGACGAAATGGCTGCCATCACCAAGCCCGAGAGCATCGTTTGGATCGACGGCAGCGAGGAGCAGCTGGAAGCCCTGCGCGCCGAGGCCTGCTCCACCGGTGAGCTGGAGAAGCTGGACCAGAAGGCTCTGCCCGGCTGCTATCTCCATCGCACCGATCCTCTGGACGTTGCCCGCGTGGAGGATCGCACCTTCATCTGCGCCAAGACCAAGAAGGATGCCGGCCCCACCACCAACTGGATGGATCCCGCCGAAGCTTATAAAATGATGTATGAACTGTTCGACGGTTCCATGAAGGGCAAGACCATGTATGTCATCCCCTATAGCATGGGCGTGATCGGCTCTCCCTTCTCCAAGATCGGTATCGAGCTGACCGATAGCATCTATGTTGTTCTCAATATGCATATCATGACCCGCATCGGTGCAAAGGTTCTGGAATCTTTGGGCGATGGCGCGTT
>JAFSBD010000074.1 GCA_017442025.1 Clostridia bacterium | reverse complement strand
TTTCTTTAAATCGTCTGTATGCCAATGCAATTTTACCGGATGGTAAGGATTATACATTCTGGGGCAAGGGTGTCAGCCAGGGTCATTCCGATGCCATTCGGCGGATCGAGGGTGTGCTGGATGCCCGCCAATATACCATTCCGGTGGAGGCGGCCTTGGAGCAGGTGCGCAAGGGCGAAAACCCCGACCTGACCACCCGCGAAAAGCATACCCGCGAATGCTTTGTTGTTGCCGCGGAAGGTGCGGATTGCGCCGCCATCGAGCAGGCGATCGTTACCATGCCCAATTATTTTGCCGATTATGATACGACCGTTCATTTTATCTCCCAAGCGGAGCTGGATCGGGATCATAAGGGGATCCCCCATGGCGGCAAGGTCTTCCGTTGCGGAACCACCGGCTGGGAAAAGGAAAATACCCATATTATTGAATATAGCCTCAAGCTGGATTCCAACCCCGAGTTCACCTCCAGTGTGTTGGTGGCCTATGCCCGCGCCGCCTATCGCATGAACGGCAAGGGGGAGTGCGGCTGCAAGAGCGTTTTGGATGTGGCCCCCGCGCTGCTCCATCCTGCGGATGGGGCAACCTTGCGCAAAGAGCTTCTTTAAAAAAATCCTTGCAATCTGCCAAAAGATATGATATCCTTTTAATGTTCGATAAAAGGGAGTAGCTTGCAGTTTAAAAAGCTGTAGGTGCGGCGTCAATCCGGCTGAATAAAGCCCGCCGCTTCTTTAAAAAGCAAGACTTTTATCGCGGGATTGTTCCGCGATAAAAGTCTTTTTTATAGCATTAAAACAAAAGGAGAGTAAACATGAGTATTCTTTACGAAAACCTTGGCCGTTTTGGCTTCGGCGAGATTTTTATGATCCTGATCGGTTGCGTTCTGATCTATCTCGCGGTCAAAAAGGAAATGGAACCCACCCTGCTTTTGCCGATGGGATTTGGCACCATTTTGGTCAACATCCCCCTTTCGGATGCTCTGGCAGGCCCCATCAATGAACTTTATCATGCGGGTATTGCCAATGAGCTGTTCCCCCTGCTGCTGTTTATCGGTATCGGTGCGATGATCGATTTCGGTCCCCTGCTCACCAACCCCAAGCTGATGCTTTTCGGTGCGGCGGCCCAGTTTGGTATCTTCTTCACCCTTTCCATGGCAGCGATGTTCTTTGGGGATAACGATGCGGCCTCCATCGCCATCATCGGTGCGGCCGATGGCCCTACCTCCATTGCGGTTGCCAATACCCTGGGCTCCCAATATAAAGGTGCGATCACCGTTGCCGCCTATTCCTATATGGCACTGGTGCCCATTATTCAGCCCCCTGTTATTAAGGCGCTGACCACCAAGAAGGAGCGTATGATTCGGATGCCCTATGAGCAGAAGGATGTTTCCAAGCTCACCCGCATCCTTTTCCCGATCATTATTACCATCGTTGTTTCGGCGATCGTGCCCCAGGCAACCGCGCTGATCGGCTTTTGATGTTTGGTAACCTGATCCGCGAATGCGGCGTTTTGGATTCCCTTTCCGAAACCGCTCAAAAGGTGCTGGCCAATCTGGTTACCATCTTCCTGGGCATTTCGGTTGCCTTCAATATGACCGCCGATAAGTTCTTAAAGCCCGCCACCCTGCTGATTCTGGGCCTTGGCTTGATCGCCTTCATTGTCGATACTGCGGGCGGTGTTTTGTTTGCCAAGTTCTTGAACCTCTTCCTCAAAAAGAAGATCAACCCCATGATCGGCGCGGCCGGTATTTCGGCCTTCCCCATGTCCGGTCGTATTGTTCATAAGATGGGTCTGCAGGAGGATCCCCAGAACTTCCTGCTGATGCATTCCATCGGTGTTAATGTTTCCGGCCAGATCGCATCGGTCATCGCCGGCGGCATCATCCTGAACATGTTTGGTGCATAGGGTAGAGCAACCAATCTGAACACCGCCTCAAAGCGGGACATTTTGGTGCTTTCTATCCAAATCGTTCTTGTAAGGCGCCAGCCTTACTTCACCCAATTTGAATAAAAATCCCTCAAAATCTCCTCGCTTTGAGGTCAAAGATTTTGAAAAGAGCGGATTTTTGTTCAATCAAGGCAAAAACGCAACCAATACCGGCGTATTGGTGAGTATTTTAACAAAGAGTGAGCAAAAATCCGCCTTTTCAAAACGGAGCTCGGATTCGTTGCTCTACCCTAAGGAGGTAAAACGAAATGGATTTCATTAAAAATGCCTTTTCGGGCTTGGAGTTTGTACCCGGCAGATTTATCGGGATGCTGGATAAAATGGGGATCGGGATGCTGGTGATCTTTATCATCATCGGTGTGATCATCCTTACCACCCTGCTGATCAATAAGATCTTTTCCAAGAAGTAAATGCAAAAGCGTTCCGCAGATCATCTTCGGAACGCTTTTTCTATTGAAACCCGGCGCAGGATATGCTATACTGAAAAAAGAATGAATTTCAAAGAGGAGAATGTATGAGAAAGCAACGCATCGCATTATCAACAACTCATATTATCATGCTGAGTTTTCTTGGGGTGATCCTTTTAGGCAGTATTCTGCTGGCCTTACCCATCAGCGCGGCCGATGGAAAAGGGGTATCCTATACGGATGCGCTCTTTACTGCCACCACCGCCACCTGCGTAACCGGCTTGGTTACCTTGCCGACGGTTACCACCTGGAGTGTATTCGGTCAGGTGGTTATTTTGATTCTGATCCAGGTAGGCGGGTTGGGCGTTATCACGGTGATGTCTGCCTTTATGGTCTTTCTCCATCGTAAGATGGGGCTGGGGGATCGGTTTCTGATTCAGGATGCGTTTAATCTCAATTCCTTATCCGGTCTTGCCTCTTTTATTAAGAGGGTCTTTTGGGGCACTTTGCTTATCGAGGGAATCGGTGCGGTTCTTTATATGGCGGTTTTTATCCCCGAATACGGTTTAAAAGGGATTTGGATCTCTGTCTTTAATGCGGTCTCGGCTTTTTGTAATGCGGGTATTGATATTATTGCGGAGGATAGCCTTTGCCGCTATGTTACCCATCCCATGATCAATTTTGTTACCTGCGCGCTGATCGTTGCGGCGGGGATTGGCTATATTGTTTGGTGGGATATTATTCGGGTGATGAAGGATCGGCGGATGCGGCGTTGGAAATTTTTGACCCTGCATAGCAAAATTGCCCTGAGCGCAACGGCTGTTTTGATCGTTGGCGGTGCACTCTTGATCTTTTTGTTTGAGTATAATAACCCTCAAACCATCGGTGATTTTTCTTTTTGGGATAAGATCCAATTTTCCCTCTTTCAATCCATAACCACCCGCACCGCAGGGTTTGCAACCATCCCTCAGGAGCATTTATCCAACGGATCGGTGATCGTATCCTGCCTGCTGATGTTTATCGGTGGTTCTCCGGTGGGTACTGCGGGCGGTGTTAAAACGGTAACCATCGTTGTCTTATTTGCGGCGGCCTTTGCCGCTGTTCGGAATAAAAACGAGACCAATTTGTTTCATCGGCGTATTTCCCCTGCTGTTGTGCGAAGATCTTTGGCAGTGGTGTGTATGTATACCATCATTATTTTTGGTTCCACCTTGCTCCTCGCAGGGCAAACGGACGCTTCGCTGCCGGATCTCTTTTATGAAACCATCAGCGCGACCGCAACCGTTGGGCTTACCCGCGGAATCACCCCCATACTGAATACCTTTGGTAAATTGGTAATAACAGCGGCAATGTATCTGGGGCGGTGCGGCCCCATCTCTCTGGCTGTTGCCTTCAATATCCGAAGAGTGCGGCCGGATGTTATCAAAAATCCCATTGAAGAGATCAGCGTTGGCTGACGGAAAGGAATTATTATGAGCATTCATCAAACATATGCTGTTTTTGGCCTGGGGCGTTACGGCCTTTCGGTGGCCAAGGAGTTGGTGCATAGCGGCGCAGAGGTGCTGGCTGTGGATCGGAATGAAGGGGTGGTTGATGCCGCCGTTGGGGAGATTCCCCTATGTAAATGCGGGGATGTAACCGATGCGGATGTCATTGAAAAATTAGATATCGCAGATGTGGACGTGGTGATTATTGCCATGGCCTCCAATCTGGAGGCTTCGGTTATGGCGACCGTACTCTGCAAAGAGGCGGGGGTAAAGACCGTTATCGTTAAATGCGCCAATGAAATGCATTGCAAGGTGCTTCAGCGGGTGGGCGCAGATAAGGTAGTGGTTCCTGAAACCGAATCGGGCGTTCGCCTGGCAAAGAATCTTTTGAGCGCAGGGTTTGTGGACATGATGGAGCTTTCCCCCGACGTTTCCTTGGTAGAGATGGATATCAAGCCCGAATGG
>JAFSBD010000073.1 GCA_017442025.1 Clostridia bacterium | reverse complement strand
TACATCGGGCGATGGTCGCTGGATTCCTCATCATCGATAACCTTCACGCCGGTGCCGGTTTCTTCATCATAATAATAGTCCATATTATGGGTGATATAGATGGCATCCCAGCCGATCAGCGGATGGGAAACTTCCATTTCTTCAAAACCGATCAAGGGCAGGATCTTCTTGGTATCCACGCGCGTTTTTTGGTTGATAAAGTTCAGGTTAAGGTCGCCGGTCATAATGACATACTCGCACTTATCTTTATAGATATAGCCCATCATCTCATTGAACTGATAGCCGGTTTCTTTCCAGGTGCCGGTGGTAAGATGGGTATTATAGAAAGCAACTTCCTTGCCATCCACATCCAAAACAGCGCGGGTGAACTTACGGGTCTCGGACCCGACATATTGGACGAAGGTATGCTCCTCCACATCCTTGACCGGATAACGGCTGAGGAAGCCGGTGCCGTAGCCGCAGCCATCGCCACCGTTTTCAAAGTCCATACATCTGCAGAAATACCAATATTGATAGCCAAGCTCCTTGGCCAGGATCTCCACCTGGTTGCCGGGAGCATTTTTGGTATAAGCCTCTACCTCCTGCAGGCCGACGATATCGGCATCGATCTTGCGAAGGTTATCATAGATGCCCTGATCCATCATCTTCATGGACTTTAAATTATAGGTGCAGACGGTGATATAATCGGAATAATCGACAACGACGTTCTCTTCCTCGTCGTCGCCCCCTTTATCGCCTTCATCCTTTGCAGGATCTTTCTCTGCAGGCTTTTTATCATCCTCGGGTTTGGTGGTATCTTCGGTTTTTTTATCATCCTCGGGCTTGGAGGTGGGGTCTTTTTCTTCCTTATCCTTATCCTTATCCTCTTCGCCATTGTCCTTCTCCGGCTCGTCCTCGGAATCAATATCATCTGAATCGATCTTCACAGGACCATCATCCTGCTCTACATCCTGCTCAATGTTTTCCACATAACCGTCGGTACTGGCGGATTCTTCCTGATCCATCTGCTTACAGCCGGCAAACAGAGTGAGCGCCAAACAAACGATTGTAAGGATTGCGATCCATTTTTTCATTGTTCTTCTCCTTAAAATTTATTTACCTTCCCATTATACCATAAATTTTTGGAAAAACAATCACTTTTTTGCTCAAATCAAATATCAAACACGCCCAAAACAACAATACCGACCACTACCAGGGCAATGCAGGTATAATGCTTCCAGGAAAGACGCTCCTTCAGGAAGAGGCGGCTCCAGACCACGCTGGCCACGCAATAGGCGGAAATGATGGGCGCGGAATACATCAGGTGATCCTCATCGGCGATAGCATAAATATAGGCAAACTGGCCGATGGTCTCGCAGACTGCACCGACATATTTGGGGCCTTCCATCTTGGGGATCAGGCGATCCCGCTTGATCAAAACAACATAGATGAAGCAGACCAGGCCAACCGCCAGGAAGGTCAGCTCATAAGCCACATTGGCCGAATCCTCATTGAGCTTTTCCAAGACAAGGCTATCGGCAAAGGTGCCCGCCGCATCCAAAATGCAATAAGCAACCGGCAGGCAGATGGCCAGCCAGGATTTGGAATATTTATAGTTGGATTTTTCCTGACGGGCGGCCCGCAACTCGGGATCTTCCCGTGCTTCCACGACGCCAAGGCCGATAACGCCCGCGCAGATCAAGCCTACCGCCGCCAATGCCCAGCCGGTAACTCCGCCGGCAATATCGCCGGTGATAAGGCACATAATTGCTACCAACGCGCCGCTGGAATTGCAGATGGGCGAAGAAACGGAAAGCTCGATATACCGCAGCCCCAAATAGCCCATCGCCATGGAAAGGATATAGAGTGCCGATACCGGCAGGTAGGTCAGCATGATCTGCCAGCTGATCTCCACTTGGCCGATAAAGATCTCATAGGCAGCATGCAGACCCATAACAACGCCTACCGCCATCACCATCTTCAGATGGCTGTATTTATCCTTTGCATCGCGGCAGCCGATCTTGGAAAAAAGATCCGAGCCGCTCCAAAACAAAAGCGTTATCAACGCCAGCCAAAACCATGTCATTTTTTATTCCTCCATCGATTTAAAGATTTCTTTCGCCGCTTGCTGAACAACCTCGGGGCGGGAGATCAGGATTCCGCTGGCATCGTCCCCTAAAATCAAGAGCGTATCCCCCGGCTGAATGCCGAAAAGGGTGCGCGCTTCTTTTGGGATAACGATCTGGCCCTTTTCCCCCACCTTAACGGTGCCGAAAACGTGCTTGCCTTTTGGAAGGCCGTATAGATGCTTTCCCTTTGCCATAAAACTTCACCTCTTAAAAAAGTCATACTTGTAGGAAAAGTATAACTATGATAGCATAAATATTGTCGAAATGCAACCACTTGACTGTAAAATAATAACATAATATAATAAAAACATCAAGAAAAGAACAGAGGAAACTATGATCATCAACGATATCCGACTGCCGGTGGATCATTCCCCCGCCCAGTTGCAGAAAAAAATCGAAAAAGCATCCGGCATCCCAAACGCCCGCTGGCGTTTGGTTCGGCGCGCCATCGACGCCCGCAAACAGCCGGTATGCTATTGCTATACCTTAGAAGCGGTCGCCCCTGATCAGCCCTTTGCCGAAAGGGAGCCGCTCCGAATCCCCAAATCCAACCTGAAGCAACGCCCTATTGTTGTCGGGTGTGGGCCTGCGGGGCTGTTTGCGGCGTTGGTTCTCGCCCGCGCGGGGGCAAGACCCTTCCTTTTGGAGCGGGGCAAGTCCATTGAGGAGCGAGTAAAGGATATCCAAAACTTTCAGCAAGCAGGGGTTTTAGATCCTTGCTCCAATGTGCAGTTTGGGGAGGGCGGGGCCGGCACCTTTTCCGACGGTAAGCTGACCACCGGCATCCATAACCCTTTATGCCGCGAAGTGCTGGAGGTCTTTGCCGCCCACGGCGCGCCCCAAGAGATCCTTTATGAGGCCAAGCCTCATATCGGCACCGACCTTTTACGCACCGTGATCAAAAATATGCGCGCGGAGATCCTTTCCTTAGGCGGAGAGATCCGCTTTGGCGAAACGGTTTCGGAAATTTGCATCGAGGGTGGGAAGATCGCAGGCGTGGTCGGAAAGGAATTTTATCCTACCGACCATGTTATCTTGGCTATCGGCCATAGCGCGCGGGACACCTTTGAGATGCTTTTGGAAAAGGGCGTTCCTTTAGAGGCCAAAGCCTTTTCGGTAGGGGCGCGAATCGAGCACCCCCAGCCTTTGATCAATCAGGCTCAATACGGCAATTCCGCCCGCCATCTGGGCGCGGCGGATTATAAGCTTTCCTGGCATACCCCCGAAGGCAGAGGGGTCTATACCTTTTGCATGTGCCCCGGCGGGGAGGTGATCGCCGCCGCCAGCGAGGAGGGTGGCGTTGTCACCAACGGCATGAGCTACCATGCCCGCGACGGTCAGAATGCCAACAGTGCCCTTCTGGTAGGCATCACTCCTGCCGACTACGGCACCGACCATCCCTTAGCGGGAATGTATTTCCAGCGCAAATTAGAGCAGTCCGCCTTTGCCATGGCAGGCGGGAACTACCGCGCCCCTGCCCAGCGGTTGGGAGATTTTTTGGCCCACCGCCCCACCGCCTCTTTCGGGGAGGTTTTGCCCACCTATCGGCCGGGGGCTGCTCCCTGCGATCTCCATCAGCTCTTCCCCGCCTTCATCACCCAAGCGATGGAAGAGGCCATTCCCGTTTTTGATCGGCGGTTGCATGGCTTTGCCCTACCCGATGCGCTCTTGACCGCCCCTGAGACCCGCAGTTCCTCCCCCATCACCATCCTGCGGGATCGCGCAACGCTCCAAAGTCCCATCGGTGGGCTTTACCCCTGCGGAGAAGGGGCAGGCTACGCGGGCGGGATCATGAGCTCGGCGGTAGACGGCATTCGTTGCGCTCTGGCCATTTTGGAAGAAAATAATGGATAAAAAAATTCCGTAATGCAAGGCATTACGGAATTTTTCTTATAGTTGCATCAATGCTTCTTTGAGTATTTTTACACTCTGCTTGGCCGCTTTTTTGGCGAAAACAGGAAAGTCCATAGAGGCTTCCTCCGATGCACCGTCGGAGATGGTGCGAAGCACCGCGAAGGGGACCTTATTGACATAGCAGACATGCCCGATCGCCGCGCCCTCCATCTCGCAGCAAGCGGCGGAGAACCGATTGCGGATCAGGTTCTTTTTCTCCTGCTCAGCGATAAACTGATCCCCCGAGGCAACCACGCCCCGATGGGCCTGCACGCCCAAGGAGGCCGCCGCCCTCTCAAAGGCATTGCAAAGATTGGGGTCGGCAGGGAGGGTGATCTTATTGATGCCGGAGAGCATTCCGGGAGGATCACCCAGCGGCGAGGTATCCATATCATGCTGAACAACTTCTTCGGCGATAACAACATCCAAGATCCCCAGCCGCAGATCCAGCGCACCGCCCACGCCGGTATTAACGATCCATTCCGGCTGATAGGCCAGGATCATTGCCTCAGCGCAAAGGGCGGCAAAAACCTTACCCACCCCTGAGGTGGCAACAACAACATCCTTGCCGCCCCAAACGCCGCGAACGAATTTAACACCGCTGATCTCCTTCGTTTCCGCCCGCTCCATCTCGCGGATGATGGCGGCGGTCTCCGATGCCATTGCTCCGATAATTCCGATCATTTTCCATTCTCCTTTTTGATCTCCAAAGTATCTAAAATCCTGATCCCGCAGGCCTTGGCCACCGCCTCCAATTGGGCGTTTGCCTCTGCATTGCAGGTAAAATGCGGGCGGTGGGCATCGCTGCCATAGACCGCAACGCACCCTTCTTCTGCCGCCAATTCCCAGAAGGGCAGGTAAGGATAATTGCCTGTAAACCGCGTGCCCTGGGCATTGATCTCGATGGGCAGATCGCAGGCGTTGGCCGCTTGGCAGAGCCTGCGCATATGCTTGCGGTAGATGGGCAGATCCCCTTCGAAAAGGCAGACGTCGGGATGGGCCAGATAAAGAAACTTGCCCGTTTCCATCCCCGCGATCACCTGATCGACATATTTCGCCAATTTATGTTCCTGATCCCCTTCCCAGGAGCGGGCATATTGGTGATATTCCTCATATTCGTTATCGGCAAAGTGCTGGCCCAGGATAAGATACTCTACTCCCTCATGCTCCTGCAAAAAATCCATCAGTTGCGGAAATAGTGCGGGATAATATTCCGCTTCCAGGCCGCAATGAATCTCAATCTTGCCTTCATATTTTTGCTTCAGCGCATCGATCGAGCGGATATAATCATCCAATTCTTCGGGCAACATCCGAATGGGGGAAACATATCCATCGGGGAAAATTTGCGGGGAATGGTCGGTAAAACCCAAAATCTTCAGCCCGCCCTCAATGGCGTTTTCAACATATTCCCATTCTTCGCCATAGGCGTGATGGCATCTAAATGTATGGGTATGGTAATTGGCTATCATTAAAACATCTCCTCAGGTTTTCTTTCGCGGTGCGAAGCGCCACCTCCAAAGGCAGCCCCTCGCTGATGGCATAAATTTCTTTTAAGTTGGGATAAAGCCCCTTATCAAAAGGCTTGACCATCCCCGCAAAAACCACCGCCGGAACCGGCGCGGCCTTTGCGATCAATGCACCAACCGCCTTTCCCATGGCCGACTGCCCATCAAAGCAGCCCTCGCCCGAAATCAGCAGGTTGCAATCTTTTAATAATTCCTCAAAGCGGTATAACCGCAAAATTTCTTCGATCCCCGGGCGCAAAACCCCGCCCAGAAAATGAAGGCAGGCATAGCCCAGCCCGCCCGCGGCACCGGCCCCTTCCGAATCGGGATCTTTGCCCCAAAGGGCGGCAATATTTTTTGCGCCCGCCTCCAGCCGCGCAACATCGGCAGGGCTTGCGCCCTTTTGGGGCGCATAAACGGCGGCGCACCCTGCCGCGCCCAGCAAGGGGTTCTTCACATCGCACATGGCAATAAATTCAACATTTTGATAAATGGGATCAATAGGCGGAAGGATCTTCGCGATCGCCTCCATCGCTCCGCCGCAGGGGTCTACCGCATCGCCGCTTTGATCCATAAACTCCCAACCGAGGGCCGAAAGCATCCCCAGCCCCAGATCGTTGGTAGCGCTCCCGCCGAG
>JAFSBD010000005.1 GCA_017442025.1 Clostridia bacterium | reverse complement strand
TGATTATCGGCCGCAGTGGAGAAGATCTGGCTCTTCTTGGTGGGAATGGTGGTGTTGCGTTCGATCAGCTTGGTGAATACACCGCCCAGGGTCTCAAGACCCAGGGACAAGGGGGTAACGTCCAGAAGGACAACGCCCTTGACATCGCCGCCCAGAACACCGCCCTGGATGGCGGCACCGCAAGCAACGCACTCATCGGGGTTGATACCCTTATGGGCTTCCTGGCCCATGAACTTGCTGATGGCTTCGGCAACGGCAGGGATACGGGTGGAACCGCCGACCAGCAGAACCTTTTTAATATCGGAGGGTGCCAGGTCAGCATCCTGCAGAGCCTGACGGACAGGACCCATGGTGCCTTCCACCAGATCGGCGGTCAGTTCGTTGAACTTGGCACGGGTCAAGGTCATATCCAAATGCAGAGGGCCGGCAGGGCCGCCGCTGATAAAGGGCAGGTTGATATTGGTGGACATACCGCTGGAAAGCTCGATCTTCGCCTTCTCGGCGGCTTCCTTCAGGCGCTGATTCGCCATATTATCGGCCTTCAGATCAATGCCGTTGGCCGCCTTGAAATCAGCAGCCATCCAATCGATGATGCGCTGATCGAAATCATCGCCGCCCAAGCGGTTATTACCGGCAGTAGCCAGAACTTCGCAGACACCGTCGCCGATCTCCAGGATGGAAACGTCGAAGGTACCGCCGCCCAGGTCGTAGACCATGATGGTCTGCTCGCCTTCCTTTTCCACACCGTAAGCCAAAGCGGCGGCGGTGGGCTCGTTAATAATTCTCTTTACTTCCAAACCGGCGATGCGGCCGGCATCCTTGGTTGCCTGACGCTGAGAGTCGCTGAAATAGGCGGGAACGGTAATGACCGCTTCGGTTACGGTTTCGCCCAAAAAGGCTTCCGCATCCGCTTTCAGCTTCATCAGAGTGAAGGCAGAGATCTCTTCGGGGGAATAATCCTTCCCATCAATATTGATTCTGCGGGCACTGCCCATATCACGCTTGATGGATGCGATGGTGCGGTCGGGGTTGGTAACCGCCTGACGCTTAGCAGGCTGACCCACCATACGCTCGCCGGTCTTGCTGAATGCGACAACAGAGGGAGTGGTGCGGGCACCTTCGCTATTGGTGATAACAGTGGGCTCGCCGCCCTCCATAACTGCAACGCAACTATTGGTTGTACCTAAGTCGATACCGATAATCTTACTCATTTTCATTTTCCTCCTTCAATGAGATTTAGTTGGCTGTTTTAACAACAGCAGGTCGAATAATGGTTTCTTCTTTATATACATAGCCCCGCTGGAATACTTCGACGATCTCGCCGTCTTTCTTCTCCGGGTCTTCTATGTGCATGATTGCTTCATGGCGATTGGGATCAAAGATCTCGCCCACCTCGCCAAGGGGGGTTACCCCAATGTTTTTCAAGGATTCCAGAAGCTGGCGCAGCGTCATTTCCACGCCGCTTTTAAGGCTTCCTTCCCCTTCCCCCGCAGCGGCGATCGCCCGCTCCAGGTTATCGATCGCGGGAAGGATGGCGCCTACCGCCTTGGCAACGCCATCGCCTACCAGGCGATCCTTTTCCCTTGCGGTACGCTTACGGAAATTATCATATTCCGCATAAAGGCGCAGGTATTGATCGTGCTCCGCGTTAAATTTTTCTTCCCATTCATTCTTTTTCTTCTTTTTCGCCGCCTTCGGCTTTTCTTCTACCGGCTCCGCAGAGGCGGTTTCGACCTCTACCTCTTCGGGGGCGGTCGTCTTTTTCGTTTCTTCCATCAGGAACCCTCTCTGTCTTTCAAATATTGCTCA
>JAFSBD010000072.1 GCA_017442025.1 Clostridia bacterium | reverse complement strand
GACAAAGGAGGATATTTTTTCCACTCATAGCTAAAGCTTTTGGGTACCACCGGCACTGCCGGTGGTTTTGTTAGACAATAAAAAAACAGCCGCACTTGCGGCTGTTATTTATTTGTTTAATTGTTAGAAGGCTCGCGATAACATAGGCAATAATCTTCCCTTCTTTTCCCTCGCTTTTTGGTCAATTCTTTTTAACCCAAATGCCCTCGGGCTGATAGGTATATATTTCCGTTCCCACGTCGCCCGAAGATACAACGATATCTAAGTTTTCTTCCGAAAAATCAATTCCCTTAAAATCCATAGCTCTCCATTTATCAGCCGGCGCAAAGAGAACATCCCCGCTTTGATCGTCCATCACCATAAAGCAGATAAACTCCATATCTTCCAAATATGTGATATACGTTTTGATCCGATAATTCTGCTTCTTGGTGGTGAAGGAAGAATACTCTTCCACAATCTCATATTTTGACTCTAAAATACTGTAGTGCACCTTAATTAAGGATATTTCAACAATCAAAACAGCACACGCAATTATAGAAATAACACTGCAAATAATCGCGCTGATGGTAACCCATTTTTTCATAAATAATCCCTTTCCATCCATGCGGAAAATAACCAATTCATTTATCTTATGATACCATAGCAGATAAATTTTGTAAATACAGCAAAACAGCCGCACGGAACGTGCGGCTGTTTTATTTTATCGCTTATTACCCAAAAAGAAGATGGCCAAAGTACCCGCGCCGGAATGGGCGCCGATCACCGGTCCGACATACCCGATGGTGATCTCCCCGATATGGGGTTTTCCCCGCAGCAAAGAAGCCAGGTATTCCGCCTCCTCGGGGCAATCGCCATGGCTGATGAAGATGGGCTGATCCTGGGGAAGCATATCCTCCAGCACCTTTTCGGCAAGGCGATGAATGGAGGCCTTGCGGCCGCGGGCTTTTTCCATATTGATGAGGTGGCCCTCATCGTCTACATGCAAAACCGGCTTGATGCTCAAAAGGGTGCCGACCATGGCAGTGGTAGCGGAAACGCGACCGCCCCGCTTTAAATGATTGAGGTCGTCAACGGTAAACCAATGGGCAAGGCTCAACCGATTTTGCTCCACAAAATCCCGCACCTCTTCAATCGACTTACCGGCGCGCTTTTGCATCACCGCATGATAAACCAAAAGGCCCTGGCCCAAGGAGGCGCAAAGGGTATCGACATAAAGGAGCTTACTCTCGGGATATTTTTCCTTTAATTCCTCGGCCGCCAGCGCACCTACCTGATAGGTGCCGCTCAGGCCGGAGGAAAAGCCCAGATAAAGAACATCCTTCCCCTCTTTTAAGATCGCCTCCATGGCCTCCTTGAAAGTATCCAGATTAATGGCCGAGGTCTTGCCGGTATTTCCCGCCCGCAGCAGGGCATAGAAATCCTTATGGCTGATCTCCCGCTCATCCAGATAATTGCGGTATTCTTTTCCGTTTACCGTTACCGAAAGGGGTAAAACGCAAAGCTCCAGCTCTTTAGCCAGTTCTGCGGGAAAATCGCAGCCCGAATCGGTTAAAATAACATAATCACGCATCTTCTTTTTCTCCTAAATCACATATAGAATAATTCCGACGTATTGCAAAATACTGCCGACAACAACAAACAAATGAAAAACCGAATGGATATACCGCCGCGGCTTTTTGCCATGGCCGGCAACGCCATAAAAGATCGCGCCGATGGTATAGGAAATACCGCCCGCCAGGATCCAGGTCATCCCCCTCATTCCCAGGGCGCTGATCGCCGCATCGCCGGTGAAGATAATGCACCAGCCCAAAACGATATAAAGGATCATGGAGAGAACGGTATAGCGTTTCAGATCAATGGCGTTGAGGGTAACGCCCAGGGCGGTTACACCCCAGACCAACGCAAAGATTCCCCAACCCAGCCAGGGGTTCATGGGGCGGATGACCGAAAGGGCGATGGGGGTATAGGTGCCGGCGATCAGCCCGAAGATAGTGCAATGATCCAGCACCTGAAAGACCTTTTTGCCCATCTCGGGTTTCAGCCCGTGATAAATGCTGGACATGGCATATAAAATAATCATCGAAAGGCCGTAAACGATGGAGCCGGCAATATCATAGCCATCCCCCACCAACGCCGATTTGATCAGGCAGGTGCATAGCACAATGACACCCAATCCACCGCCGACAATATGGGAAACCATATTGAAGATCTCTTCCCCGCGGGTGTAGTCGGGGAGTTTGCGATCTCTTAGTTTTGTTCGTTTCATAATTTTACCTCACCTTAGGGTAAAGCAAATAATCCGCCTTTTCAAAACGGAGTTCGGATTATTTGCTCTACCCTAATATAATACCATAAAATTTCCTTAAGGTCAAAATTTTCCGCCTTTAAAAAACATAGGTTTCATGCGGGTTTGCGCGATTTCATTTCTTAAATTTCTTTAATGTTTGCGCGAAAGCTGACGAAATCCGGTCTAATGCAATTGTTGACTTC
Organism: Clostridia bacterium; assembly: GCA_017442025.1. GTDB lineage: Bacteria > Bacillota > Clostridia > Oscillospirales > QAKW01 > QAKW01. The sequence goes on along the minus strand of JAFSBD010000072.1, from coordinate 316 downwards.
TATCCTTAAATATAATACAATATGACATATAAAATTTTCCAAACGGAGGGGTTCTTTATGGCGCAGATTTCCATGCAGATCATTGCCCATATCCGCAACGATTTTTCAGCCAAATTCGGCATCCCCCGCCAAAGCGGGTTGGTGGAGCAGGTGCGCTCCTGCATCATTTTCGAGCCATCCTTTCGCAACGCCGACGCCCTCAGGGGCTTGGAGGGGTATTCCCACCTTTGGCTGATCTGGCAATTTTCCGAAAATCATAAAGAGGGTTGGTCGCCCACCGTTCGCCCGCCCCGCTTAGGGGGCAATACTCGCATGG
>JAFSBD010000071.1 GCA_017442025.1 Clostridia bacterium | reverse complement strand
TCCCATAACTATCGGTAACCGCCGATTGGATCGCCATGGGGATGGTATAATACCCTTGCGTTTTATCCAGCACCAAGGTGGGCAAAAGGTAATCGTTCCAGATCCACATGGTCTGCAAAATAGCAACCGAAATATAGGTGGGTTTCATAACGGGCAAAACCACCCGAAAAAAGGTAGCGAGCGGATTGCACCCATCGATCATGGCCGCCTCTTCAATGGAGATGGGAATGGATTTAACAAATCCATTGAACATAAACACCGAAAGACCCGCACCGAATCCCAAATAGACCAAGGGAATGGTCCAGGGGCTGGTAAGCCCCAGCCGATCGGCGATAAAGGGCAAGGTGAACATCACCATTTGGAAGGGCACCGCCATGGAAAAAACAAACAGATAATAAAGCCCGCGGCAAAGCCTTCCCCCTACCCGATTCAAATACCAGGCACACATGGAGGTGCAGACCAAGATCAGCGCGACCGAGAGCAAGGTTACGATCAGGCTATAGCCCACCGACCGAAAAAAATCGATGGACTCAATCCCCCGCAGGTAGTTGGCAAAACCCACAAAGGTATCCTTGGTAGGGATCATAAACACCTGATTGGTGATCGCCTCTCGATTCTTAAAGGAGTTAAAGAGCAGGATCACCAAGGGGAAGATATAAAAGGCGCAGATGACGGTAAAGAAAATAGTCAGGGTATGGTTTTTGGTTTTATTCATTACTGCTGAACCTCCTTGCTATGGGTACTGCGAAGTTGCAACAGCGCGATAAAGCCGACGATCAGAAAGAAGATCACCGCCATGGCCTGGGCCGTACCGTGAGATTTCGGGGTTGTCCCATAGGTATTGCGGATCGCCATCGCCAGCATTTCGGTAAGTCGGCCTGGCTTGCCGTCGGTGAGGGCAAGGTTCTGATCATAAAGCTTAAAAGAATTGGTTAAGGAGAGAAAGGTGCAGATGGTGATGGAGGGCATCACCATGGGGATGGTTACCCGCCGCAGGGTCTGCCAACGACCCGCACCGTCGATCTTGGCCGCCTCCATCAACTCCTCTGGCACAGCCTGCAGGCCGGAAATATAAATAATCATCATATATCCGATCTGTTGCCAAGCCAACACCACCACCAAGCTCCAAAAGCCAAAGGTGGCATCATAGCTCAGATCCTTGCCAAAGGTGGGGATCAGAACGCCATAGTTGATGATCATCTTCCAGATATAACCCAAAACAATCCCGCCGATCAGGTTGGGCATGAAAAAGACGGTGCGGAAGAGGTTTGTTCCCTTGATCCCGCGGGTGAGCGCCAGCGCGACCGAAAAGGCCAGGACGTTAATCAGCAAGACCGAGACCAGCGTAAACAAGGTGGTGAATCCCAGGGAATACCAAAATTGCGTATCGGCGGTAAACACCCGCAGATAATTGGCAAAACCCACAAAGGTAGGCCGCTCGATGGTGGCATATTCGCAAAAGGAAAGGTAAAGCCCCATGAAAAAGGGTATAACAAACCCGATCAGAAACGCCGCCAACGTGGGCAGTAGAAAAAGAGGAAACCATCGTTTCAATGTTTTATTCATAGGGCTCTCCCTTCCTTTATCAACCGTTTGCCGCGTCGTATTCTTTCTTCCAGCCATCCACAAAGGCTGTTTCAACCTTCTGCCAAAGAGCATCGGTCATACCGCCCTGAGCATAGGCCAAAAGAGCCGCGCCCACGCCATCCTTCCATTGGTCGGAAGGGATGGTGGAAAAGTTCCAGGAAACGGGAGTCTCCCCCGCATCCAGCGAAGCTTCCGCCTCCATAATCAGCGGGTTTGTGGATTTTTTCGCCTTCTTAAAGGGGATGGAAAAGCCCATCTCCTCGGCCAGAGTGGTGGTCCCCTTTTCGGAGTTTACCAGCCAATAGAGAAAGTCCAGGGTAGCCTGAATATCGGCTTCTTTGGCGTTCTTATTGACGCACCAATAGTTTTCGCTGCCGGTGCAAAGGCCCTGATCCTCTTCCCCATCCGCACCGATATAAATGGGGAGCATCCCCACATTCTCTGCGCCGATCTTTTCCTTCATGGTATCATCCCAGGCCCAGGTACCGTTTTGATAAAAGACTGCCTTGCCGTTATTAAATTCACTCAACGCTTCATCGCTGGTCTTGGCGCCGATCTCGCCGGGAGCGCAGGTGGCGTTTTTGAGATAAAGATCCCAAATTTGGCGATATTCATCCAGATAGGTCCCTTTGATGGCAGAGGACTGATCGATGCCTTCATCCTGATATTCATAGTAAATGGGGATATTGGCCAGATGGGTCTTAAACCGCCACTCGGAAGAGGAATCCCTCCCCGCCGAGGTGAAAGCACCGTCGATCCCCAGCTCGCTCTTATGAGCCTGAATATCCTCTACCATGGTGCGGAAGGGTTCAAACCCATCCACTTCATTGAGATCCTTTATTTTAGCGTCTGAAAGCTTAAAATAACGGTCTAAGAGGGTTTTATTATAGATAATGCCATAGGTTTCCAAAACATAGGCGATACCCAGAACCTGATCTTTTTCTTCCAGAGCAAAATCATCATCGGTCAGCTGGGCATAGACCTGACTGCCCGAAAGATCATAGCAATAGTCCTTCCACCCCGCCAAGCCCACCGGCCCGTTGACCTGAAATAAGGTGGGAGCTTTGGATTTCACGATCTCCGCCGAGAGAGTATCCTCATAGGTGCCGGCCGCGGCGGTAACCACTGTTACTTTGACCCCGGTTTCATCGGTATAATCCTTGGCCAAGGACTGCCATTGGCGATCCTGCTCCGGCTTGAAGTTCAGAAAATAGACCGAACCTTCTTTGGAGCCGCCCATGGCACAGCCCGAAAGACAAGAAAGCGCCAGCAGCGCAATACAAATACATGAAATAATACGTTTCAACCTTTGTTCCTCCTTTGAATAGGAAATATTTCCTTTCTATTTTGGATGAAACAATGAAAAATATGCGTAAAAAGCAAATAAAAAAAGCCGACTTTGCAGTCGGCTTATTTTATTTAAATAATTTGGACAATTTTTCCATAAAGGTATTTCGTTTATCAAAATTCTTATGGTCCAGGGTTTTGGCAAACTCCTTTAAAAGCTCCTTTTGCTTTTTGGAAAGACCGCGGGGGATCTCCACCTCAACGGTAACATAAAGATCGCCCTTGGATTTGGAATTGATGCGGGTAATTCCCTTGCCGCGGAAACGGAAGGTACTGCCTGTTTGGGTTCCTTCGGGGAGATCGTATTCCACCTTTCCTTCTAAGGTAGGAACCTGGAGCTTGGCGCCCAAGGTTGCATCGGTAAAGCTTACGGGGATCTTGCAATAAAGGTCGGTCCCCTGCCGCTCAAACAATGCATGGGGGCGCACCCGCACGCCAATGTAGACATCCCCGTCCGGGCCGCCGTTGGTGCCGGCATGGGCCTGATTCCGCATAGTAAGGGTCTGATCGTTATCGATACCTGCGGGGATGGTAACCTTGATCTTTTTATCTTCGGTAACAATACCGTTCTGGCAATGGGGGCAGGGGGTCTTGATCCGCTTACCCCGCCCACCGCAGGTGGGGCAGGTGCTCTGGGATTGGATATTACCCAAAATGGTGCGCTGGACG
>JAFSBD010000070.1 GCA_017442025.1 Clostridia bacterium | reverse complement strand
GCCGCATTCACAATTATGGTATCGACTTTTCCCAATGCGGAGGATAACTTAATATGGGTAGGAAAGGCAGCGCCGCCCATACCAACGATACCCGCCTCGCGAATCATGGCAATTAATTCCTCAGGCGATTTGCTCTCATAATCAGGGCATGCATTATCGATAAAGCAATCAGCGCGATTATCCTCAAAGTCATTCTCAACAATAATTGCCGGAACACGGTTTCCCGTAGGATGATCCCAATCGCAGATTTTCTTAACCGTTCCCGAGACCGTTGCATGAATCGGAGCCGAAACTGCCGCGGGAGTATCTGCAATCTTCTGACCCATGCGGACATAATCTCCCACCTGAACCAACGGCTCGCAAATAGCACCAATGTGCTGGGATAAGGGATAGATCATCTCTTTTTGAGGCGGCAAGGTCTCGATCGGCTTAGAGCGGGTATTCTTATGGGGTGTAGGATGAACACCACCCTTAAAACGATGAATCAAATTGAAACGCAATTTATACCAAACAGCCTTAAAATCAATACCGCTCCCCAGAATGGAAAAGACAACAACACCGATTGAAATGATCAAATGAAAATAGACGCCGATCGGAATACGCGCCCAGATATCTCCCACGCTTTGAATCAATTCATCACCATTATGGTAAAGTTCTGTGTTAATGCTGAAATAAATAAAAAGAAGCACCGAATAGATCATAACAAAAAGCAAAGAGCCGGTGAAAATAGAGCGCTTTCCGCCCAGGCTTTTGCTCCAAAGGAGGATCAATCCGCAAACATAGCAGACAAACCCCACATAAAAGAACAGCATTAATACATATAGGACCGTACCGTAAACGCTGAAGGAGCTTAAAATGCTTTCAAAATACTTTTCAATTCCACCCAGATCGGCAAAGATCGAAAAAAGAATACGCGCATTTTCATCCCCATATGCAATAATAGGATCCAAAGCGGGGATAAATGCGGCAGCAACCGTTATAACCGCCAGCAATTGCGTGTAAAAAAGATAGTTCTTTAACCATGCAACGATCTTTTTCATTCTTTCACTCCTTCAAAATCTTACAAAAATATATACTTATTATATCATAAAGGCATTTCAAGTGCAACTATTTATTTAAAGTAAAATGCAACTGTATCCCCATGTTCTGGATACAGTTGCAGATCTTTAGTCTTTTTTAAATTTAAACCTTCGTTCCTCACCCTTGACCAGTCGTTTTAAATTCTCGCGATGCAATATGATGATCATAACAGCAAGCGCCAATAGGCTCAAAGCAATATACCAACCATGGGGTTCGGAACGCTTGATAACAAACATCGTAATCGGCCCTGAAATAGCGGCAAGCATGGAGCCAAGGGAGATAAAGCGTGTAATCAAAACGGTCAGAATAAACACCGATATGCCGATGGCAAAGCAACGCCAGTCTACTACCAAAAATACCATTCCGACAACCGTTACCGCCTTCCCACCTCGAAAACCGAAATAGAGCGGAAAAGCATGGCCCATGGAACAGCAAAAACCGCTGAATGCGACCATCGCCTGCCAATAGATCTCCCCGCCAAACAGCAATCGGGTGATCACCAATGCAACCAAGGTTTTGAGGAAATCCCCCAGCATTGTCAGTACACCGATACCGGGCCCGAATGCCCGCACCATATTGGTGGCGCCCGCATTTCCGGAGCCGGAATCGCGCACATCCTTATGAAAAAAACGGGAAATCAGAATGGAGCAATTGATGCTCCCGATCAAATAGGAATAAACCGCCACTCCAAGCAGGACAAGAATGAAAATTAATTTATCCATTTATTTATCCCCTCTTTCTCGAATGATAAAGCGGATGGGCGTCCCCTTAAATCCAAAGGTATCCCGAATGCGATTCTCAAGATATCGCTGATAGGAAAAATGGAACAAATCCTTACGATTGACAAAAAATACAAATGTGGGCGGCTGGGTAGAAGCCTGCGTCATATAGTAGATTTTCAATCTACGGCCTTTATCCGACGGCGGCTGAACGCGGGCGGTCGCCTCGTTCAAAACATCATTGAGCATGCCGGTGGAAATTCTGCGCTTATTTTCAAGAGCCGCATCCTTTACCGCCTGCATCAACTGAGGTAACCGCTGCCCCTCCAATGCGGAGATGAAAACAATCGGTGCAAAGGACATAAAGGCAAGATCATGCAAGATCTCTTTACGCAGATTTTCCATCGTTTTTGTTTCTTTTTCAATGGCATCCCATTTATTAACTGCGATAACCAACGCTTTCCCCTGATCGTTGGCATAGCCCGCGATCTTGGTGTCCTGCTCGGTTACACCCTCAGCAGCATCCAGCATGATAACGCAAACATCTGCACGTTCTACCGCCATATAAGAGCGGATAACGCTGTACTTTTCAACCGCTTCTTCAACCTTTTTCTTTTTGCGGATACCGGCCGTATCGATCAAGGAAAAATCGCCGATCTCGCAACTGTAAAGAGCATCCACCGCATCGCGGGTTGTTCCCGGAATATTGGAAACAATGCAACGTTCTTCGCCCAACAAACGGTTGATCAAAGAAGACTTGCCAACATTAGGCTTGCCAAGCAGAGCAACCTTAATGGGCTGATCCTCTTCATCCAAATCCTCTTCAAAAGTAAGGT
>JAFSBD010000069.1 GCA_017442025.1 Clostridia bacterium | reverse complement strand
CCTGACCTTCAATACCATCGCGCGCCATCAATCCCGCTTGGTTCGCACCCGCATTGCCTCCAATAAGTCTCCTTGGTTGGCGGCAACCAATGTTGGTGATGTTTATACCGTTCCCATCTCCCATGGTGAGGGTCGCTTCCTTGCGGATAAAAAGCTGATCCGCGAATTGGCGGCCAACGGCCAGATTGCAACCCAGTATGTTGATTTCGATGGTAATGCTACCAGCGATATCTCCTTCAATCCCAATGATTCCTGCTTCGCGATCGAAGGTATCACCTCGCCCGACGGCCGTGTCTTTGGTAAGATGGGCCATTCCGAGCGTATCGGCAAGGATCTTTATAAGAATGTGATCGGCGAGTATGATATGCAGATGTTCCGTTCCGCTGTGGAATATTTTAGCAAAATCATTTAAATCCGAATCGGCCTAAAACGGCGGTTTTAGTCGCCTTTTTAGTTCATTGTTGCAGATAGGCGAAAGCCTGAACTGCTCCGCTATCGCCAAAAATCTATCCTAAAACCGCGCCTTTATAGGTCGGAGAATTTTGAGTAAGCGGATTTTTCGGTATGCAAGGCAAAAACACAGCCAATACTTTTGTATTGGCGAGTATTTTAACGAAGTCAGAGCGGAAAATCCGCCACTCAAAATCCGGTTCGGATTTGAATGCTTTGGCTATAAAATAAGGAGTTTGAAAAATGGCTTATTTAACCGATATTGAAATTGCCCAGCAATGCAAAATGAAGCCCATTTCCGAAATTGCAAAAACTGCCCATGTGAATGAAGATTATCTGGAGCATTATGGCAAGTATAAGGCAAAGATCGATCTTTCTCTGCTCAAGGAAGAGGGGAGAGAGAACGGTAAATTGATTTTGGTAACGGCCATTACCCCCACCCCCGCGGGTGAGGGTAAGACCACCACCACCATCGGCCTTGCCGACGGTCTGCGCCGCATCGGCAAGGATGTTACCGTTGCTTTGCGCGAGCCTTCCCTCGGCCCTGTTTTCGGCATCAAGGGCGGCGCGGCCGGCGGCGGTTACGCTCAGGTTGTTCCGATGGAGGATATCAACCTTCATTTCACCGGCGATTTCCATGCCATCGGTGCGGCCAATAACCTGTTGGCTGCGATGCTGGATAACCATATTCAGCAGGGCAACGAACTGGGGATCGATGTTAAGAAGATCACCTGGAAGCGTTGCGTGGATATGAACGATCGCCAGTTGCGCAATGTTATCGACGGTCTCGGCGGCCGTATGCAGGGCGTCCCCCGCGAGGATGGCTTTGATATCACCGTTGCAAGCGAGATCATGGCAGTTCTCTGCCTTTCAAACTCCATCACAGACCTTAAGGAGCGTCTTGCCCGCATTATCGTTGGCTATACCTACGATGATCAGCCGGTAACCTGCGGTCAACTCAAGGCCCAGGGTGCTATGGCCGCTCTTTTGAAGGATGCCATCAAACCCAATCTCGTCCAGACCCTGGAAGGGACTCCTGCCTTTGTTCATGGCGGCCCCTTTGCGAATATTGCCCATGGCTGTAACTCGGTGATCGCCACCAAAATGGCGCTGTAGATGGGCGATTATGCCGTTACCGAGGCAGGCTTTGGTGCCGATATCGGGGCGGAGAAGTTTTTGGATATCAAGTGCCGCATGGCCGGCCTGACCCCCGATGCGGTGGTTATG